>NZ_JBQKDD010000002.1:0-269975 GCF_052122015.1 Collinsella sp. LCP19S3_A6 | reverse complement strand
GACCCGCCTCCATCGAGCTGCTCGGCCTCGGCCACGGGCCAGCCGAGGGCCCCGGCCTGGTAGCCGCGCCTCACGTACTCGGTGCGGATGGCGCCCGAGCGCACGGAGACGTAGCCGTCGCTACCGTTCCATTGAATGGCACCCCGTTCAAAGTCCTGAGACCATCCCGATCCGTGTGATGTCAGAAACTCACGTGGCTCGCCAACAGGCGCACCAATTGAACTAGAATTCGATTCAGAGCTCCAGTAATCATAAATATCTCCCCAGACAGGATACGCTCCGTTTTTCTTCGAAAAAACAGCACTACCGTGTTCGCAATCAAGTCTCCAGTTATCGCCTTCAAACTTATAGACTTCTCCAGTAACAGCACCAAGCTGCGAACTATATCGCTGCGCAACTCTTATTAATTCAGCTGCAATTAGGTCATTGGAAGAATCTGGGAACGTATCTCCAAACCAATAGCTAACATCAACGTCACCGCTTACGCCGGGAACGCTGCCGCGGGCAGAATACTGCCAGCAATCATATTTGGCAGGGGCGTCGGGGGTAAGATCGATGCACTCATCGTAACGGCCTCCGTACCAATACTGGGCAGTCCAGATACTCCAGCCGCTGGTTAGAAAACAAGGGTCGGTGAGGTAGTTCTTGAACCAGTTGACGTTAGCGTAAATGCCGGGCTTGTACCCCGCAGCCGTAATTTGGCCGCAAAAGGTCTTTGCGATCGATGCGAGCTTCGAGGGATTGTTAAACGGCGTCCACACGGGCGAACCGTCAGCATTTGTTTTTTGCTCTTCCAAGTCGTAGTAAACAGGAAGAGTAGGCAAATGGCCTTTAAGGGCATTTAGCATCAGGCGAGCCTCGGCCTTGGCATCGTCTTCATTGCGCGCATAAGAGTAAAGATACACACCATACGGAATTCCCAAACGCTCGCACTCGCTTACGTTGCGTTTAAAGTAATAGTCCAGCCTTCCGCCGTTTGTATCGCCGGCAAAACCAACTCTTAGAATCGCAAAGTCGATACCGGCATCTTTCACGGCCTGCCAATCAACAGTTCTGTTGTGCTCGCTCACATCGATTCCCTGTGCCGTCGCACCCTTAGGCATGCTGTGCATTGCACGGCCTTCGAAATCTGCGCTATCGCCATAATCGTCAGCAAGATCGGAGCGGAGCGAACCGTCGGCATAGCGCCAAGAGTTCTCAACAAGAGGAGCATCGATGTCATCATCAGACACCTCGTCAGAAACCTCATCGGTAGCTGCATCGGCAGAAGCAGATTCGGCATCCGCAGCCTCGCTAGAATCAGACGTCGAGGGGTCCTGGGCAGCCGAATCGCTCTCCGCCTGATCGTCAGATGCATCCGCAGGAACGTTAGAAGAGGCACTCTCGTTCGCGGGCTGCGATACCTTCGGCTGCTCCTGAGCCAAATCGAGCGTCTCGGCATACAGCGCAAAAGGCTGGAAAACACCGGAGAACCCAAATACAAGGGAGAGCAGTACAACAACGCAGCACTTTAGTCGGTTCATAGACATCAGTTCACCTCAATTAATCCTAGATTATTTAATTATAACAGCCCGAGTGACGTATTCGTGGCCATGATTCATGGCAGCGCGTCAGTAGGCACGTCGCAAAATCCCGGATTCTCCAAAGAAGCAAACCAGCGCCTATACAAACCGCTCCAGGCACACTTTGAGCCCGCGGGTCGATAGGTAAAGCGACACGGCGTCCATAAGCGAGACCGTGCCAGTGCCGCTACTCAGCTTTTTGGAAACGCGGCGAACGGGGGCCTTTAAGGGCAGGCTCGCCCAATCGGGACCAAAATAGGAGCCAAAACACGTCCTTATGCGGACTGCAATTTGACGTAACTCGTCCCTTGGCAGGCGTGCAAGGTCGAACACAACCAGATCCAAAAACCACGTGACAAGCTCTCCGGGACACAAGTCCAAAAGCCCTCGCCTACCCCAGCGCTCCAGCACTTCATGCAGCACCAGCAAATGGGCATCGACCTTGTCCGTGCGCTTGGCGCCGGCATTAAACGTATGCGTCAGCGACTTCTCCTGCATCACGTAGTGATACAGCTTCTCGGGCGCTAGGACCGTCCTGGCAGACAGCGGATACGATTCAAACTGAAACACAACGTCCTCAGCAAACCGGACTTTTTCGGCAAAACGCAAAGACTCACGCTCAATCAGCCCGCGAGAGTATGCCGCACGCCAGACATAGGGCTGTGCATTCGCGGAAAATAGCAGCGCTGGATCAAATGACTCGAACACGCACGCCTCAGGAGAAAGCAACTGCTTGATGCGCTTAGAGGCCAACTCGGCAGGCTCGCAAACGGCTCCAAACACAACAATCTCGGGATGCTCCTTAGCAAACGTATCGACCAAGAACTCGGTAAGATTAGGCTCGACGTAATCGTCCGAATCGACGAAGTCGATAATGTCGCCGCGCGCAACATCCATGCCCGCATTACGGGCAGACGACAGTCCCCCGTTGGACTTCTCGACAACGCGCACGCGAAAATCCAATCGAGCATATTCATCAATAATCGCTGAGGAACCATCGGGCGAGCCATCGTTAACAACCACGATCTCGATATCCGGACAGGTCTGCCCCAAAAGAGAGTCAAGACAACGAGGCAGGAAATCCTGGGTGTTATAAACGGGGACGATAAATGAGACCTTTGGGTTTGCCATAACTCCCCTATTTCTTAATTGCATCCAGGACGAATGCCGCGACCACGCCCGGGCCACCGACACGCGCATAATGTTTCGCGCGACCCATCGCGCCCGCTCCAGCAAAGTCCGGAGACTCAGCTAACCACTTTTGCGGATCATCGACAATAGCCTTGAGATTCGCACGCTTCCACGGCTTAAGGTCCGTGAGCTCAAACTCATGGGCCTCAAGCGCCCCATGAAACTCCTGGGCCATACGATCCAAAAACTCAGCGTAAAACTTGGGATTCAGGCGAATGTAGCTCCACATATACGAATCGTATTTAATGATATTTGCAAACTTAAGCAGCTTGGCAACGTCCTGCGAAGAGTGCGACTCAGCGTAATCCTCAACAATCCAGCGATGAATCTCGGCATACTCGTCGTTAACACAGTGAACCTTATTAGGAGAGTTGACCGAAGACCCTTCGTTGTCCTGACGATACGAAAGAACCGAATCATGCAGGTAAACCGCGATATCGGCAAGGGCGAACACCTTAAAGGTAAACGAGGCGTCCTGAAACGCAGCGCCAGGCGTCGGCAAAAAACGAATGGCATTACGGTTCAAGAAGTCGCGACGGTACACCGCAGACCAAATCGATGGCTTAAGCGAGAAGGCATCGACGGTAGCGCTCGGGTGAACCGGCTTGCCGCAGTCCTTAGCTTTAAAGAGCTCCATCAGCTCTCGGCGCTCCTCCGGCTTCGACCAATACAGGTCAAAATTCGCCTTTGCAAAATCGGCGTCAAAGCACTCGGCAGCTGCCACGAGCTTCTCCAGCGCATCGGGCGCCATAAAGTCATCGGACTCTAGAATGCCCACGTACTTGCCACGCGCCATCTCGAGCCCGCGGTTCATCGAGTCGCCGTAGCCGCTGTTGGCCTTGTCGATCATCTTGACGCGCGCATCGCGCTGCATATACTCGCGGATAATCGCCGACGAGTTGTCGGTAGAGCCGTCGTTGATGCAAATGATTTCGATGTCCTCGAGCGTCTGCGCCACGGCGGAATCGAGGCACTCGCGCAGGTAGCGCTCAACGTTGTAGATGGGAATAAGCAGCGACAGGACAGGGCCGCCAGAGGAATTAGTAGACAAATGTGCTCCTTAGGAAATACCTGCCGATAATGGTATCAAAGGGTCGTCCCGCCCGCGGGCGTTTATATAATCTATGGAGCCTCTTACGGGCAAAGCAGCCCCACGCCACTCGTCGCGCCTATATCAGGTTCCTGCGTTTTATTCAAAGCTTGCCGTCAAGGTGCGCCGACCCTTTACAATAGGTGCCGTCCAACGGACGTATTCGATAGCTTCCGCGCAGCGCTCGCCCGCCGCGCGTGAAAGGATATATTCCCCATGACTTCTACCCTTCCCGCCCCCATCGACAAGCTCGCCATCGTCGTCGTTACGTACAAGCGTCAGGAACTCCTGGCCAACTTGTTCGACTCCATGACCGAGCTCACGGCAACGCCTTGGCGTATCGTGATCGTCGATAACGAAAATTCGCGCGAGACCAAGGCCATGTGTGCTGCATTCAACGAGCGCCTGGCCAACCTGTGGGGCGTCGACACCGATCAGCCCGACGCGCAGGGCGGCACCGACCGCGTCATCTACGCCCCGCAGCTCGAAAACGGCGGCGGTGCGGGTGGCTTCTCCGCCGGCACCAAGTGCGCCTACGATCTGGGCGCCCAGTGGTTTTGGGTGATGGACGACGACGTGCTCGTCATCCCGGAGGGCATCGAGCGCCTGGCCAAGTGGACCGACCGCTACGACGTCATCCAGGGTTCGCGCCTAGACTTTGACGGCGGCGCCTTCTTTTGGCAGTACCAGCTCATCCTTTCGCTTGGTATCCCCAACCCCATCGCTAAGTGGGACCTGGGCCCCGAGGGCTACCGCGCCATGAACCAGCTGTGCTTTGAGGGTGGCCTGTTCTCGCGTCGTGTTGTCGACAAGATCGGCCTGCCTGACGCTCGTTTCTTTATCTACGGCGACGATGCCTGCTATGGCTATGTCGCCAGCCAACACTTCCCTGCCGTCGTAGTCGCCGATGTGGTGCTCAAGCGCGCCCGCGCCGTCTCCAACTGGGATATCGCCGGTAAGCGTCAGCTCAATTCCACCAGTGACACCAATCGCTACTACATCATGCGCAATCGCGGCTATTTGGCCCGCTACATGCAGATCTACGGTGATTACCACCCCATTTTGTTCCGTTTGGGCAATGTGGCGACCTTCTGCAAGGAGTTTATCCGCCTTGCCGCCGTCGACAAGTGCTTTAAGACCGGCATTCCGGCGCTGCGCCGTGGCATGAAGGATGCCCGCAAGATCGTACGCGACCCCAACTGGAAGCCTATGCCGCCCATGAAGGAAGCCGAGTAAAGCCGGCCCTCCTATAACCTCTGACATGCGACGGCAACTCGTTGTCCATCAAAGCCAAACCCCCAGCGCATGCGGCCCACAGCAGGACGTGGCACGCGAATGTCGTCGAGACCACTCCGTTCGATATTGAGCAATGCCTGTACCGACAGAAGCTCTAGGCCCAACGCATCGACATCGGGGTCGTACAGCATGCTGACCGAGATCAGCGGGCGGCTATCCAATATGCCAAGTGTATCCACCGCATCAAAGGTATTGGCGGTTGGAAATACTTGGAAACCCCCAAACTCCGAACCGTGCGCTCGTTTTGTAACGGGGTCGGCATACCCAGGCAACCCAAAACAAAGACCCTGCAGTGCCAAACGAAAAGCCAGCGGCAAATCCGACTCGTCTCCTTCGACGCCCAAGTCATTAATAATTGCGTCCAAAGCTCGCCTGACTGCACGCTCGTCACCGCGGCAAAGACCCTCTTGGAAGTCATCGATAGTCTCGGCACTCTCGGCAGCGCACTCGAACCATTCGATAATCACAAGACGCAGCGCATACCGGAGCTCGTTATTGGGAAGGCGCAGGGCGTGGGGCAGACTGCCGTCCGCCTGGCGATCAGTCGCATCTGTCGTCAGGAGTCCACTCAAATACAAATCGGTCCAAATACCTTCCGCTGTCCCGGCATCAGGCTTCACGGCGTCCAAGCACAGTGGCGCCTCAACACAGCCATACGGATTAAGCAAATCAAACATTGCCGCAAGCCATCTTAAATCCCAGGCGCCCACAGTCTCGTTCAGACAATCGGCATAGCAACATACATCAAAGCGCGTTGGCGGCAGGCAGCCCCGAGCCAAGAAGTCAACCACACGAGCCGGGTTCGAACAATAGAACCCGCCAAACCGGTAGCCTTCGAACCATTCGCGCGCGCAAGCCAGTCTGTCGCTCTGACCAGTGTAATCTAGCAGCGCCCTGTTTTCGGCATCCGAAAAACCAAACCAGCGATCGCACCAGCTCGACAAGGGCGAAGCCAAACAATACGGGCAGTTGCGATGCGCAAGTGCCGCCCGTGCGGGGCCGGGTCGCTCCCCCATCAAGCAAACCAGCCGCAAAGAATCGATCGAGGAGACAATAACGTCAAAGAGCAGACGGTCAAGCAACTCGACAAAGCACGAGCCATAGGCGCCCTTCGCCTGCATATGATTCGTAAACGCCGCGTCATACCCATCAACCAGCAGCACAACCTGTTCATCACATGCCATACGGAGGAGCTCGATTAACACGCCAAGAGCCGAATCGATTTCATCAGAACCGGCAACACCGCGCGCTACGCGCTCGATATGGCGCACGTCGCCGCGCGCTAAATCGGGAACTTCCAGCAGCGGCAACAGACGAGCGCACTCACGAGCGACGGCATCGCGCATGGCGGCCTCGGCATCGGCGCCTCGATAGGAGGAAGCAGAAAAATCCAAAGCAATGACCGGATAGCGTGCATACTCATCACGATAGACGCCATCTTCTGCGTCCCATATTTTGCTACCGATGAAGAGATTGACGTTAGACGAGCCGGGCACAGGACGCTCCAGATAACATTTGAGCATGGAGAGGTTCATACTCTTGCCAAAACCATGAGGCCGACAACAGAGCGCCACAGTCGATTCGCAATCTAAGATATCGGCAATAAACATGGTCTTATCAACTAAGACACAATGATCGGCGGCATCGGCAAAATCATGAATATCAATCGTCAGAACGGCATTTCCGCCGGGATTGAGCAACTTTACGTCAAAGGTGTTATCAATATCATACATTGCCTGTTCAGACACCGTTTTATCTCCCCTTTTAGAATAACGATGCCATTTTAGCGACCATCTTGGTAACAATTTTATTGTTCAACAAATGATTCGGGTAACGGTAGAAATGACTCCATAAGGGGGGCATAACAAAACGATTCGCAACAAATAGGGATCCGGTGCTATCGCATCGGGCCCCTATTTGAATCGCTAAGGCAAAACGCTCGCTGAGAGCCTACTTTTGGGCGTCTTTCTCCGCAGCGTCTTTGTTTTGCTGATCAAGTTTATGCTTACCGCTCACAATAGACGTAGCGCCCAATGTGGCCAAGCTCGCGCTGGCAAGGCTCGCCATCAAAATCAAGTCACCCGTCTTGGGCATGCTGCCCTTAGAGGACTCAGTCGTCGTGGCTGAGGCAGTCACAACCTTGGTCTTACCCTGGTTCTGGTCGGCGCCATCATCAGCCAGGCCCTTGGACCCATTGTCGTCCGCGTGCTTGCCATCCTTACCAAGGCGGGGATCCTTCGATTCCGCACCGTCGACTTCCGTGCCCTTGTCGGAATCAGACCCCCTAGACCCCTCGTCCTTCGAATTGCCTTTAGCTTCTTCGGTCTTTTCCGTAGCGCCCTGGTCGGAGCCATCCTTCTTGGAAGACGAGCTGCTGTTGATGCCAGACATCAGCGAGGAGCCAAACATGGAGCCAAGCTGTTCGCTCGCAGAGGGTTTGTCATTCGTCGACGAGTCGCTCGAACCGGCAGTCGATCCACCGGCGGAAGAACCAGACCCTGCCGCAGCATCTGCGGAATTCGAGGGCGAGGCAGACCCCGCGCTGCCGGCCGAAGCGACATCGCCATTTCCGTCGCTTGCTCCGGCATCGTTCGAAGGAGCATCGACGGTATCCTCGTCAGCACCATTGGTATCGGCACTAGGCCCAGAGGGAGCAACGGGAGCGGCGGGCGCCTGGCTAGGCGCTGGAGTCACGGGCTCGGGCTCAGGCTCAGGTTGAGGCTCGACCGGCGGCGTCGCCGCGGCCTCGTCCTCGGTAATATAGACCAGACAATCCTTAAGCTCGTTCTTGTAACGGTTCTTCCAGCCCTCGTGATATTGCGGCTGGCTCGAGTACTTACGGGCAACGTTATTGACCACGCTGCTGGAAAGCGCCGTCACAAATTCACGATCGGTCATATCGTTTGTAAGATTTGCCCAGCGGAAAAAGTCCTGGCAGCCATAGGTGCCGCACATGTTGGTGATGCTCCACACCATGCCCTTGACACAATCGGCGCGGCCAGAGATATCAATACCAAGCGCGCTCTTGAGCCAGGCCTCGGTCACCGCGTAATAGGAGTTGTATGCATATGAATCTTGCAGCGCCGAGAACTCAGCCGGATCGGCGTTATAGGCACCTTGGAAGGCATCCTGCGCAATGCGACCCAGCTCCGTCAGCTGACCGTTCGAATACATGGGGTTGCTTGCGTTGGAGATATCGCTCCCGCGGTCAATTGCAGACTTAAGCATGCCGTACTTGGCAGGATTGTAGTTATAGACCTGCTTCATAAACGGGATGAGCGACCAGCGTCGATCGAACTGGTAGTAACCGAGAGCGTTGTAACCATCGCCGTACGAAAAGCCCTGGCTATAGTTGCCGTGGCTCTCATACTTGGTAAAGTACTTCATCTCGCTGGTCACATTGACAAACGAGACACCTTGGACCGACCTCAGCACGCCCGAGAAAGACTGCTGGGTATAAAGACCCTTATCGATATCGGTGGCATCCGAGGCAACGCCCGGCGTGGGCTCATCCGCAGCAGCGGGCGCGGGCGCGGCAACGGCGCCAAACGAAAGAGCCAGCGTCAATCCGGCAACAATCGCAGAATGCTTGGGCTGCATAAGATCCTCCTTGCATTGGTGTAGTTAAAGTGCAGTTTGCAAAGATAGATTTAAGTATCGCAGCAAGACCGATGTCGTACAACTACAACTCGACAAACGGTAACGCCCTCCGCGAAATCTTGAGGAATTGCACTCGAGTTACAGCTTGATATCGAAGTTAATCTCGGGCACGGCCGCCAAGTCGGCCAACGTCACGCCGTCGACGTACTTTTCAATCACGTCGTCCAGACCGCGCCAGAACTTCACAGTAGAGCAAAGATCGCTGCGAGTGCAGTTGTTATCGATGCCATCGCATGCGACGGGCGCCGTGCTGCCCTCGACGGCGCGCAGTATATCGCCGGCTCGCACCTCGGCCGGGTCCACGGCCATCATGTAGCCGCCGCCCTTGCCGCGCACACTCTTGAGCAGGCCCGCCTTCATAAGCGGACGGACCAGCTGCTCCAAATACTTTTGCGAAATATGCTCACGGTCGGCAATCTCGCGCAGGGCGATTTTGCCCTCAGCGTCACCGAGCGCCGCGATATAAATCATCAAACGGAGGGCATAGCGGCCCTTAGAAGAAATGAGCATACCTACCCTCCCGGTGCGCTTGAGAAAAAATCATCAGCAGAGTTTGCCCCAGATGCCAAGCGTGTGGGACAGACGATCCCGATTATTATGTCCCACATCTGAAAAGTCGAGTGGATTAGTCGGGTTTTCCCTTGACTAACGCCGAACCCATAGTAACTTTATTCCGAGAAGATTCCTAGGGTTTAGTACACCTATGAGTACACCATAAACAGAGAGGGACAGCATGAGCGCAAATCCGCTGCTTTCCATCGAAGGTCTGACCGCCTCCGTGGACGAGAAGGCCATCCTCCACAACGTCAACCTCAACGTCGCCGCCGGCGAGACCCATGTGCTGATGGGGCCCAACGGCGCCGGCAAGTCCACCCTCGGCCACCTGGTCATGGGCGACCCCGTCTATACCGTGCAGAACGGCCGCATCGTCTTTGACGGCCAGGACATCACCGAGCTCACCACCGACAAGCGTTCGCGCGCCGGCCTGTTCCTGAGCTTCCAGGCTCCGGTCGAGATCCCGGGGGTGCCGCTGTCGAGCTTTTTGCGCGCCAGCATCGCCGGCCGCCCCGGCCTGGAGATGAAGGGCAAGGAATTCCGCCGTCGCGTCAAGGAGCTCGCGGCCGAGCTCAACATGGATACCGCTTACCTCAACCGCGAGCTGGGCGTAGGCTTCTCGGGCGGCGAGAAAAAGAAGGTCGAGATGCTCCAGCTTCTGCTGCTGCAGCCCAAACTCGCCATCCTGGACGAGACCGACTCCGGCCTGGACGTCGACGCCCTGTCCACCGTCAGCCACGGCATGGACGCCTACCGCAAGAGCTGCAACGGTTCCATGCTCATCATCACGCACAACACGCGCATCCTGGAGCACCTGGATGTCGACCGCGTCCACGTTATGGTCAAGGGCCACATCGTGCGCGAGGACGACGCCTCGCTGATCCCTTGGATCGACAAGAACGGCTTTGAGGCCTTCGAGCGCGAGGCCGCCGAGCAGCGCGCCCAGGCCGAGGCCGCCGCTGCCGAGCAGCAGGCGTAAAGGGGCGACGCAATGACCAAGAACCGCACCGAGGTCGCGGACATCGACCGCAGCCTCTACGACTTCACCTATGGCGAGGAGGGATTCGAGCGCCTCGACGCCGGCATCACGCCCGACATCGTGCGCGAGATCAGCGCCAAAAAGGACGAACCGCAGTGGATGCTCGACCTGCGCCTCAAGTCCCTCGAAATCTTCAACCGTTTTCCCGACCCGACGTGGGGCCCCTCCATCGAGGGCCTGGACATGGACAACATCGTCACCTACGTCAAACCCAACACCGACCAAAAGCACGACTGGGAGTCGGTGCCCGACGACATCAAGAACACCTTTGAGCGCCTGGGCATCCCCGAGGCCGAGCGCAGCTACCTGGCGGGCGTCGGCGCGCAGTACGACTCCGAGCTCGTCTACCACAACATGCAGGACACCGCGTCCAAGATGGGCATCGTCTACTCCGGCATCGAGGAGGCCCTGCACGACCCGCGGTGGGAGCCGCTCATCCACGAGAAGTTTATGACGCTCATCCCGCCCACCGACCACAAGTTTGCGGCCCTGCACGGCGCCGTGTGGTCGGGCGGCTCGTTTGTCTACGTGCCCAAGGGCACCAAGCTCGATTTTCCGCTGCAGAGCTACTTCCGCCTCAACGCCAAGGGCGCCGGCCAGTTTGAGCACACGCTCATCATCGTCGAGGACGACGCCGACCTGCACTTTATCGAGGGCTGCTCCGCGCCCAAGTACAACGTGGCAAACCTCCACGCCGGCGCTGTCGAGCTCTTTGTGGGCAAGCGAGCGCACCTGCGCTATTCGACCATCGAGAACTGGTCCAAGAACATGTACAACCTCAACACCAAGCGTGCGCGCGTGGACGAGGACGGCGACATCGAGTGGATCAGCGGCTCCTTCGGCAGCCATGTGGGCTACCTCTACCCCATGAGCGTGCTCAACGGCCGCCGCGCCCGCTCGAGCTTTACCGGCATCACCTTTGCCGGCGCCGGCCAGAACCTCGATACCGGCTGCAAAGTCGTACTCAACGCGCCCGAGACCTCGGCGACCGTCGAGACCAAGGGCATCTCCAAGAGCGGCGGCATCCAGTCCTTCCGCAGCTCCATCGTGGCCACGCCTAAGGCCGAGGGCTCCAAGGCAACCGTGAGCTGTCAGTCGCTCATGCTCGACGACCAAAGCCGCTCCGATACCATCCCCGCCATGGACATCCGCGCCAAGAACGTCGACATCGGCCACGAGGCCACCATCGGCCGCATCGGCGACGACAAGGTGTTCTACCTGATGAGCCGCGGCATCTCGGAGGAAGAGGCCCGCACCATGATCGTCAACGGCTTTGCCAACCCGGTCTCCAAGGAGCTGCCGCTTGAGTACGCCGTCGAGATGAACAACCTGATCAAGCTCGAGATGGAAGGAGCGATCGGATAATGAAACAGACCACGAACACGCCGAACGCATTTACGTCATCCGAGCTTCTGCAGTGCGACGTATCGGGAGCGACGAGCCCGACGACGCGTACTAAAGGTACGCGAGGAGGGTCGGAGCCCCGAGACGGCGTGCTGCAGGAGATCGGGGGCGTCAACGCGATGCCGGCCGCCACATGGGGTTGGCTCAAGATGAACCAGACTAAGCTCGAGCTTTCGGACGAACTTGCCGCCGCTCCCGCTGAGGCCGTTGAGGTCGAGGGGCTGGACGAGCAGATCCATGGTGCGGCCGACGCCTTCGACGCCGCCATGGAGGCCATGGCCGAGCGCTTCCCCGAGCACCGCGCCTCAGCCCCCGGCGACGCCGCCGACCGCGCCCGCATCACACCCGAGACCGAGCTCGACGTGCCCGCCACTTCCGTCTACCAGGCCGGCGCCATCAAGCTCGAGGAGGAACTCTCCCCCGCTGAGGCCTTCGAGACCGGCATGGGCGAGGCCGCCTACACCTATCTGGCCGACCATGCCACCAAGCGTATCGTCATCGACGTGCCCGCCTACGGCCGCGCCACGGTTACCGTGCGCGTGAGCGGCGTCGACGCCGCCGCTGCCATCGCCGCCATCGATGTCGTCGCCCGCCCGCAGGCAACGCTCGACCTGCAGATCGCCCTGGACTCCCCCGTTACCGGCGAGGGCGTCGTGGGCTCCGTGCTGCGTGTGTGTGCCCACGAGTACGCCACCGTCAACGTTGCCTGTACGCAGACGCTCGACGACAGCTGGATTGCGCTCGACGACACCGGCCTGTTCCTGGACGAGGGCGCGCGCGTCAACGTGCAGCACACCGTACTGGGTGCCGGCGCCAGCGCCACCGGCCTTGCCGGCGACCTGCTGGGCGACACCGCCAAGGTTACGATCGATACCGATTACCTGGGCGCCCGCGAACAGGTGCGCGACTTTAACTACGAGCTTCGTCACCGCGGCCGCAAGACCGAGTGCGAAATCGATGCCAACGGTGTACTGACCGGCACGTCCAAGAAGGTCTACCGCGGCACCATCGACCTCGTGCACGGCTGCAAGGGTGCCGTCGGCACCGAGCGCGAGACGGTGCTCTTGGCCAACAAGGGCGTCGACAACAAGACCGTTCCCGTCATCCTCTGCGACGAGGACGACGTCGCCGGCAACCATGGCGCCACCATCGGCCACGTCCGCGACGAGCAGCTGTTCTACCTCGCCTGCCGCGGCCTTGACCAAAATGCCGCCGAGGACCTGTTCATCCGTGCCAAGCTGGAGGACGCCGCACTTTCCGCCGCCGACGAGCGCATCCGCGCCGCCGTCGTCCGCTTGGGCAATAACCTGATCGATAACTTTGAGGAGGAGCTCGCATGATCGACACCGAGCACGTTAAATGCGATACCTGTACTGCCCCCGAGCCCATGGAGTTCGACGCCAGCGATGAGGCCTCGCGCGGCTGGCCTACCGTCGACATCGAGACCAACCCCTACAAGGCGCAGTTCCCGCTGTTCCAGCAGCACCCCGAGATCGCCTTCCTCGATAGCGCCGCCACCGCGCAGCGCCCCGCCTGCGTGCTCGACGCCGAGCGTGACTTCTACCAGCGTATGAACGCCAACCCCCTGCGCGGCCTGTACTCGCTGTCCGTCGAGGCCACCGAGGCCATCGCCAAGGTCCGCCAGCAGATCGCCGACCTCATCGGCGCCTCCCAGGCTAATGAGATCGTCTTCACCCGCAACACGAGCGAGTCGCTCAACCTGGTCGCCAAGAGCTTTGCGCCCACGGTGCTCGAGCCTGGCGACGAGGTCGTCATCACCATCATGGAGCACCACTCCAACCTGATTCCGTGGCAGCAGGTCTGCCGCGAGACCGGCGCCAAGCTCGTCTACCTCTACCCCACCAAGACCGGTCAGCTCACGACCGAGGAAGTGCTTGCCAAGGTTGGCCCCAAGACCAAGATTCTGGCCGTGGGTCAGATCTCTAACGTGCTGGGCGTCGAGAACCCGGTCAAGAATCTCGGCAAGCTCGTGCACAAGTACGGCGGCTATCTGGTCGTCGACGGCGCGCAGTCGCTGCCGCACATGCCGGTCAACGTGGCCGATCTGGGCGCCGACTTCTTTGCCTTTAGCGCGCACAAGGCCATGGGCCCCATGGGCATTGGCGTGCTGTGGGGCAAGATGGATCTGCTCAACGCCATGCCGCCCATGCTTACCGGTGGCGAGATGATCGATTCGGTCACCGAGCAGGACGCCGTCTGGGCGCCCGTCCCCGAGAAGTTCGAGGCCGGTACGCAGAACGCCGCCGGCATCTTCGCCACGGGCGCGGCGCTTGATTACCTGGTCAACACGGTGGGCTACGAAAACATCCAGGCACGAGAGCAGGCACTCGTCCACTACCTGATGGGCGAGCTCATGCAGCTCGACTTTGTCCAGATCATCGGCTCCATCTATTGGGACAACCACCACGGGGTCGTCAGCTTTAACGTCAAGGGCATCCACCCTCACGACGTCGCGAGCATCATGGACATGGACGGCGTCTGCATCCGTGCCGGTCACCACTGCGCGCAGCCGCTGCTCACCTGGCTGGGCGTCGAGAACCTTGCCTGCTGCCGCGCCAGCGTGGCCTTCTACAACGACAAGGCCGATATCGATAAGTTCATCGCCGGCCTGTATCACGTTTGGAGCACGTTCAATGGGTAATCTGTACACCTCCACCACGTTTATGGAGCACAACTCCCACCCCGACTATAAGTACGAGATGGATGCGCCCACGCACGAGCACGACGGCATCAACCCCAGCTGCGGCGATGAGCTCACCCTGCAGCTGCGTGTCGAGAACGATGTAATCGAGGAGGCTTCCTTTACCGGTCACGGCTGCGCCATCAGCCAGGCCAGCGCCGACATCATGGCCGACCTCATCACGGGCGAAACGGTCGAGGAGGCTCGTCGTCTGGCAGGGCTTTTCCTTGCCATGATCCGCGGCGAGGAGCTCTCCGAGGAAGACTTGGAAGACTTGGACGAGGCTGCTCAGCTCCAGGACATCTCACACATGCCCGCCCGCGTCAAATGCGCCGAGCTCGCCTGGCGCACCCTCGACGGCATGCTCGAGGGTCAGGCTAACCAGTAACGGATGCCCCGAATCCAAGGTTTTTGATTGCCGAGCCGCCCGATACGGGCGGCTCGGCTTTTTCATAACGAGCGCACGCGCAGCCACGCTTCCGGCGCCCAATCTGTCATTTATCGCACGGCCAACCGCAAGCACAAGCGTTTTTCACAGTACCAAAGGCTTGCCACAGGGCCACGGGGCACGCCGAGCAAAGCGCCAGGCACCGTCCTACTAGGCTCCGGCTCGCCTCCTGCCTGCCGCAGACGGGTCCCATAGGGTGCGGCGTGCATTTTTGCGAGTTTTCAGCACGCCAAGCTATGTGCATACAAATCACGAGCATAAATTAGCGCCTTCGGGCTATATATTGCGTTTTAGAACAGGCATTACGGTCTACGGGGACGCAAACGCGTGCTTCGGGGCGTATTGGCAGACAAATAATTGTCTCGGGGCCCGCAAGTTGCAAGGTTATAGTAGTTCCGACAGCACTACGATGCTGAAAACTCCGCTTTTTGCACGGCGTGGACGGGGGTAGGCACGGGCAAAACCGGACTGAGCTATTATTTTATGCAAGACGGCAATCATTCTATGCATATTTAGAAGTGTAGTTAACGTCCAAGCATTTAGAATGATGGTCCCAGTGGGCAGACAGCCCTATCCCAGGCTGTCATCAGTCCGCACCGCCGTTCGAGCACGGGCGCGCACAATACGAGAAGCGGTACTTTTGCTTATCCCCGTATACCGCTCAATCTGGCGCACCGTAAAACCAGCATCGTGCAAGCCAAGAATAACGATACTGCGCTGCGCCGGCGACGCCGCTTTAACCCCCTGGAGCGCAACCCCGCATCCCTTCGCCAACTCGTCGGCAAAGGCGCGCCGCCCCAACTCCATCTCTACTAAATCGCGCATCGCCGAATCGCCGCCGTCGGGCGTCGAAAGGGAATAGGCAATAAAGGCTTTGGCAGAACCAAAAAGCTCAAGCACGCAAGAAGGATCGGAAAATACCCTCGTAGCATCTGCCTCGTCACCGTCGTAAACGCGCAGATGCTCCGCAAAGCTGCTCCAGGGATAACGCTCAATTAGGTTGATGCCCGCATCCTGCGGATCGGCGTGAACGGAGCGAACAGCCTCCATCACCTGACGGTCGGTATCGAGCGAACAGCGCTCAAAACGTTCCCGGAACAGGCAGCCCGAACGCCCGGTACGTTTATTGAACCGACGAGCATACGTCAACAGCAGGCGTTGCATGGCTGCACTCATGTTGTCCTCATAATCCAGAAGTACCAGATCAACATGGTCGCCCATGAGGCACCACGCCACAATCGTTACCTGGGCATCGCGGCAGCAGTCGCGCATCAGCTCCAAAAACTCCCACCGGTCCTCGTCGCTCTCAAAGATCAGCTGACTGCCCATACCGCGGGCACAGACATGGTAAAAACCGGTGATCGTTTTCCAAACGCGCTGCATGGCGCTCCCTTCGCCGGGACCTGCTTACCATCCAATACATCACGATTGAAACGTGCCATCAAAACATTCACGCAAAATGGCACCCGTCGACGGTAAAAGGCGGCAAACCGACGGCGAACGGCATCATAACCACAGGCTAGACACCGCAACAGGGGCAAGAACTAACTAAATACTTGACCAGAACTGACCCCCTAAAACGTATCGCATAACCGCAAACAAGCTTGTTAAATCGTTTCAATTGAAAGTTCCGCGCTTCTCGTTACGAAAACTGCGCCGTTCGCCGAATATTCCGTGCATTTCGCGGTATTATAGGGGCTGCATGTCATGTCCCTTTCGAAGGGTCGCCCGGCAATCACCAGCCACGACCCCCAGACGGGACGCCAACACGATAGAGAGGAGAGGCATGCAGTACTCACAGGAAGTGGAGAACATGTGCCCCGTTGCCAAGGGTGCATACCACGGCCCCGCACCCATCCCCGAGGAGGGCAAGTGGGTCCAGGCTAAGGAGATTTCCGACATCTCCGGTCTTACGCACGGTGTGGGTTGGTGCGCACCTCAGCAGGGCGCCTGCAAGCTCACGCTGAACGTCAAGGACGGCATCATCGAGGAGGCCCTCGTTGAGACCATCGGCTGCTCGGGCATGACCCACTCTGCTGCCATGGCTTCCGAGATCCTTCCCGGCAAGACCATCCTCGAGGCCCTCAACACCGACCTCGTCTGCGACGCCATCAACGTTGCTATGCGCGAGATCTTCCTGCAGATCGTTTACGGCCGCAGCCAGACCGCGTTCTCCGAGGGCGGCCTGCCCGTGGGCGCCTCCCTCGACGACCTCGGCAAGGGCCTTCGCTCTCAGGTCGGCACCATGTTCGGCACCAAGGCCAAGGGCGCTCGTTACCTCGAGCTCGCTCAGGGCTACGTCACCCGCATGGCTCTCAACGACAAGAACGAGATCATCGCGTTCGAGTTCCTGAACCTCGGCAAGTTCACCGACGCCGTCAAGGCCGGCAAGACCCCCGAGGAGGCCATCGCTGGCGCCATGGGCCACTATGGTCAGTGGGAGAACGCTGCCAAGTACATCGACCCGCGCACCGACGAGGAGACTCACTCCGTCGCCAGCGTGTTCCCGGTTCACGAGTAGAAAGGGAGGGAAATAACTATGACTGTTACGTTCGAAGGTTACGAGCGCCGCGCTGACAAGATCAACAAGTGCCTCGCCGACAACGGCATCGCCTCCCTCGAGGAAGCTCTGCAGATCTGCACCGACAAGGGCTTCAACCCGCGTGAGATCGTCAACAACACCCAGTCCATCGCCTTCCAGAACGCCGAGTGGGCCTACACCCTCGGCTGCGCTCTCGCTGTCAAGCGTGGCGCCAAGAACGCTTCTGAGGCTGCCGCCATCATCGGCGAGGGCATCCAGGCCTTCACCGTTCCCGGCTCCGTCGCCGAGGACCGCAAGGTCGGTCTAGGCCACGGCAACCTGGGCGCTATGCTGCTCTCCGACGACACCGAGTGCTTCGCCTTCCTGGCCGGCCACGAGTCCTTCGCTGCCGCTGAGGGCGCTATCGGCCTGGCTCTGAACGCCAACAAGGCTCGTAAGAAGCCGCTGCGCGTTATCCTCAACGGTCTGGGCAAGGACGCCGCCCAGATCATCGCCCGCATCAACGGCTTCACCTACGTGAAGACCCAGTTCGACTACTACACGGGCGAGCTCAAGGTCGTCGAGACCATCCCCTACTCCGATGGTCCCCGTGCTGCCGTTAACTGCTACGGCTCCGACGACGTCCGCGAGGGCGTTGCCATCATGTGGCACGAGAACGTCGACATCTCGATCACCGGTAACTCCACCAACCCCACGCGCTTCCAGCACCCCGTCGCTGGCACCTACAAGAAGGAGCGCATCGAGGCTGGCAAGAAGTACTTCTCCGTCGCTTCTGGTGGCGGCACTGGCCGTACCCTGCACCCGGACAACATGGGCGCCGGCCCTGCCTCTTACGGCATGACCGACACCATGGGCCGTATGCACTCCGACGCCCAGTTCGCCGGTTCTTCCTCCGTGCCTGCGCACGTCGACATGATGGGTCTCATCGGCATGGGCAACAACCCCATGGTCGGTGCCACCGTCGCCTGCGCTGTCGCCGTCGAGGAGGCCCTCAAGGCCTAATCGCGCCCGCGCGATGCTCATATAGTTGAGCTTTGGAGCCGCTATCCACCCGGATAGCGGCTCTTTTTTATTCCAAAACAGCCAATCGCTTTGGATTGCTCCACGAAAACGGCCCATCTACTACGTTTAACCCGCGCAGCTCGACCATAGCCGGGTTTTTTGAAAATCAATAGGCCGTCTACCTGCGGTTTTAATTTTGTAATTCTCGGTATGGTTGGGGGTGACCGCTCAAACGTAGTAGATAGGCCCATTTCGTGGCGAGCGGATCGACCCGAGGCGCAGGACAGCTCGTAAAGCCCCGTCTCAAATTGACTACTCCAAAATAGATGTCCGATATATCAGTTGCAGCGAAATATGAGATACCCGGAGACGAAGCCAGCGAATGCGTATGACGTCCACCTGCCATATTCGCCCTTTACCGAATAGCGCGGCCTTTGCGTCGCATTAGTCGATCACCCGTGCGACAATGCGCCGGACGAGAAAGGAATCCGATGGAATCGACTGATGTACTGGTAATAGGATCTGGCATTGCGGGCCTTTGTGCCGCCATAGAAGCGGCACGCGCGGGCGCGACCGTTGCCGTCGCAAGCGCCGGCAAGACCATGAGCGGATCGAGCTTCTTCCCGGGCACCTGGGGCCTCGGCCTTATTGGCCCCATCGACGAAGACGACGAACAGGACCTCATCGACACCGTCCAGACCGCGGGCGGCGGCGTCGCCGACCCTACGCTCGTCCAGACGTTCGTCCACGGTATTCCCCAGGCCATCCAATGGCTCGAGCAGGATCTAGGTGTTGAGCTCCAACGCCCGCAAAGCGCCGAGAGCGCCCTGCAAAAGCAATTTATCCCCTGCTTCGACCATAAGGCACGCAATTGGCGCGGCCTTACCCGCAAGCCCCTTGAGGACGCGTGTACGGCCCAGATCAAGTCTCTCGGCATTCGCCTGTTCCCCCGCCACGAGCTTATCGACCTTGTTGAGGACACAACCGGAAAGATTATCGGCGCCGTACTCTACGACCGCACAAACAAGCATCTCGTGCCTATGGCAGCTAAGGCCACCATCATCGCTGCGGGCGGCACGGGTGGCCTGTTCGAGCGAAGCCTCACTTCCGCCGACGTGCTCAGCTCCTCGCAGGCCATCGCGCTGGCACACGGCGCAACGCTCACTAATATAGAGTTCATGCAGATGATGCCGGGCTTCATCGAGCCCAAGCGCAACCTTGTCTTTAACGAGAAGACCTGGCGCTACGTACATGTAGACCAGCCGGTCGATATCGCCGACGACAAGCTGGACGATCTACTTGAGCAACGCTCCGGATATGGTCCCTTCACCTCGCGCTTGGCCTCCCGCGCCATCGATCTTGCCATCGATCAAGCGGGTGCTGAAGGTCTGGCGCTCCACTACGACTACCCCCGCGAGGACGTCCCCGAGTTTGTGCAGACCTTTGCCACCTGGCTACAAGACGAGCACGGCATCGCGCCGACCGACGAGATGCGTGTGGCGATGTATGCCCACGCCGCCAATGGCGGCATCAAAATCGACAAGACCGCATACACGGGCGTTGAAGGCCTCTATGCCTGCGGCGAGGCGACAGGCGGCATGCACGGGGCCGATCGCATTGGTGGCCTGTCAAGCGCCAACGGCATCGTGTTTGGGCGCATCGCGGGCGCCTCGGCAGCCCAAGCAGCACAGAATGCACCTGAGATGGCCCCAAAGACGGATGTCGCCCTCCCCCAGCATGGCATTGCCACAACAGACGCCGAGCGCCTGACCCGCGGCCTTAAGCACACGATGAGTACCTATTGCATGATCAACAGGACCGAAACAGGCCTATCCAAGGCACTACACGAGCTTGAGGGCTTGAAGACGGAGGCAACGACCTTGAGCACGCAGAAAGCCCAGGACAGCGAAATCGCAGCCCTCGCCCGCCTGCAATCGCAGATTCAGCTGGCAGCGGAAATGGTCAAAGCCATGCGCAAACGGACCGAAAGCCTCGGATCGCACTATCGAGCGGACTAAACTGGACACTCATCTAAAGCAGAACACAACTAATCGACATCTATGGGCCCCGTGAGCTCGAGGTGGCACGGGGCCCATTCGTGTCCGCACGGCAGCGTATCCTTATTCTGAATACAGAGCAGGCAAAGCCCGCACAGACAATAGACCAGCTGGGAGGAGATGTGGACAGTCGTGATATCGAGAAGTGGCGTGTCAAACTTGATAGCTCCGCCAATGTGGAAGACGGCGTTGAGTATTGGCTCGCACGCGATTTAATGGAACCCATGGGGTACACTCGATGAGAGAACTTCGCCGAAGTTGTTAAGAGGGCAAAAGTCTCGTGCGAAACAAACAAAACTCCAGTTGATTCCCATTTTCGTGATACCACGAAAATGGTAACAGCCGGTGTCGCCGCTCGCGCGGTTAAAGACCACAAACTTACTCGCTATGCATGCTATTTAATCGCACAGAACGGAGATTCAAACAAGCCAGAGATCGC
Organism: Collinsella sp. LCP19S3_A6; assembly: GCF_052122015.1. Classification (NCBI taxonomy): domain Bacteria; kingdom Bacillati; phylum Actinomycetota; class Coriobacteriia; order Coriobacteriales; family Coriobacteriaceae; genus Collinsella; species Collinsella sp. LCP19S3_A6. Next base: position 248,989 of record NZ_JBQKDD010000002.1, on the reverse strand, counting down.
GCTCGCCCAGGCATACTTTGCCGTGCAGACGCGCCGCCAAGAGCTCATAGAACAGCGCTTCGCAGAGATTCAGCGCTTGCAGGCGCGCCACTCGCTATCCGATTCAGAGAAACAGCTCTCGGGTATTGCGTTCAAACGCGGCGTGGACTCCAAAGGATTCGCGATCATCAAGTCGAAGGGCGATGAAGCGTTATTCGGCGGCAGAAGCACGGCGGAAATGAAGCAGCAGCTCGGCGTACCCAAGAGGGCAGGCTCGACTTGTAAAGCGTCTGTGCCCTTTCGGGTTCGACCCCATGCGAGGTCAACAAAAAAGCGACTAGCCGAAGCCAGTCGCTTTAACATGCTTTGGTGGGCCGTCAGGGGGTCAGCCTGCTGCGCAGGCGGCTGCTGCGGCGCTTCGCGCCTTGCGCGCTGCGCTGGTAAATGCTCACGCATTTCCTCAGCTCCGCGCCCTTTCGGGTTCGACCCCATGCGAGGTCAACAAAAAAGACGGCCAACTTTCGCTGACCGTCTTAACATGCTTTGGTGGGCCGTCAGGGGGTCAGCCTGCTGCGCAGGCGGCCGCTGCGGCGCTTCGCGCCTTGCGCGCTGCGCTGGCAAACGCTTACGCGTTTCCTCAGCTCCGCGCCCTTTCGGGTTCGACCCCATGCGAGGTCAACAAAAAAGACGGCCAACTTTCGCTGACCGTCTTAACATGCTTTGGTGGGCCGTCAGGGGGTCGAACCCTGGACCTTGGGATTAAGAGTCCCCTGCTCTACCAACTGAGCTAACGACCCAAAGCTAAAGTCCGTAGTAGCGGACTTTAGTGGAGATATCGTGTGGTGGGCCGTCAGGGGGTCGAACCCTGGACCTTGGGATTAAGAGTCCCCTGCTCTACCAACTGAGCTAACGACCCGATATCAACACGAAGCAAGAACTGGGGTGGGTAAAGGGACTCGAACCCTCGACCTACGGGACCACAACCCGTCGCTCTAGCCAACTGAGCTACACCCACCGTGTCCTGTGCGCTTCGCGCTCGACTATTATTGCAAGGAACGCCACGCGACGCAAGCCCCAATTTTCAAGAATTTTGAAAAGAGTTTTTCGGATCCATTTCGAGCAAATCCCACCGGTTCCATAGGAGTAAACTTGCCCCACCCCGATGTTCGAAAGGACAAGCATGAAAGAACTCTCCAATCGCACGGCAACGTTTACCGATTCGGTCATCCGCCGCATGACGCGCATCTCCGATATGTACGGCGCCGTCAACCTCTCGCAGGGCTTCCCCGACTTTGATCCCCCAGCGCAGCTGCTCAAGAGCCTGAACACCATCGCCACCGATCCCAAACCGCTCTACCACCAGTACTCCATCACCTGGGGCTCCCAGGCCATGCGCGAGGCGCTTGCCGCCAAACAGGAGCACTTTATGGGCATACCGATCGACCCCAACCAGAACATCGTGGTCACTTGCGGCTCCACCGAGGCCATGATGGCTGCCATGATGACGGCCACCAACCCCGGCGACAAGGTCGTCATCTTCTCGCCGTTCTACGAGAACTACGGCGCCGACACAATCCTTTCGGGTGCCGAGCCCATCTACGTGCCGCTCAACCCGCCCACATTCGACTTTGACCGCGAGACACTCGAGGCGGCCTTCCGCGACAACGACCCCAAGGCCATCGTCCTGTGCAACCCTTCCAATCCCTGCGGCAAGGTCTTTACGCGCGATGAGCTCACCTTTATCGCCGATCTCTGCAAAAAGTACGACGCCTACTGCATCACCGACGAGGTGTACGAGCACATCGTCTACGCGCCCCACGAGCACGTCTATATGGCCACGCTGCCCGGCATGTTCGAGCGCACCATCAGCTGCAGTTCGCTGTCCAAGACGTACTCCATCACCGGCTGGCGTCTGGGCTACACCATCGCCCCGGCCCAGATTACCGAGCGCATCAAGAAGGTCCACGACTTCCTCACTGTAGGTGCCGCCGCTCCCCTGCAGGAAGCTGTCGTCACCGCCCTCAACTTCGACGACAGCTATTACCAGGAGGTCCTCGATCTCTACACAGCCAAGCGCGATCTGTTCTGTCAGGGGCTCGATAGCATTGGTCTTGAGCATAACGTGCCGCAGGGCGCCTACTACGTCATGATGGACATCTCTGAGTTTGGCTATGACAGCGACCTCGACTTCTGCGAGGACCTCGCGTCTAAGGTGGGCGTGGGCGCCGTGCCCGGCTCGAGCTTCTTCCGTGAGCCCGTCAACCATCTGATTCGCCTCCACTTTGCCAAGCGAGACGAGACGATTAACGCGGCGCTGGAGAACCTCAAGTCGCTACGCGATAAAATCAAGCCTCGCGGGTAAGGACGGCCCGGCAACTGAAGCACCCAAAGAAGCCCCGCACCGCACGCGCGTTGTGGGGCTTCTTTTTATAGCGCTTTCTTATTTTATTTAAAGCGCTATACTTTAGTCACGGAACAACTCGTCCCAGGGGGAGGAATACTATGACAGAGCAGCCGCTTATCGGAGCGCTCGAGGCCGGCGGCACCAAGATGGTCTGTGCCACGGGCTATGCAGACGGTACGGTTCTGGAGCGTGAGCAGATCGCAACCACGACCCCGCAGGAGACCGTTGAGACCGTCAACGCATGGTTTGCAAACAAGGGCATCGCCGCGCTGGGTATCGGCGCCTTTGGCCCCACTGCAGTCAACCCTGCCTCGCCCCAATACGGCAAGATCTTGGAGACGCCCAAGACGGCATGGCGCTACTTTGACCTGCTGGGCACCATCCAAAACGAGCTCAATATTCCCTGTGGCTACGATACCGACGTCAACGTCGCCTGCTTGGGCGAGGTCAGCTTTGGTTGCGCCCAGGGCCTCACCGACGTGGTGTATCTGACCATCGGCACCGGTGTGGGCGCCGGCGTGCTCTCGGGCGGCCAACTCGTGCACGGCATGATGCATCCCGAGGCCGGCCATATCCTGGTCACGCGCGATCCGCGCGACACCATCGGCGAGCACAGCGGCTGCCCCTTCCACGACAACTGCCTCGAGGGCCTCATCGCAGGCCCCGGCATTAAAAAGCGCTGGGATGGCAAAAGCGCCGGAGACATGGCCGATGACCCGGAGGCCATGGACCTGCTCGCAGGCTACCTGGCACAGGCACTCATGACCTACACGCTGTGCTATGCGCCGCAAAAGATCATCATCGGCGGCGGCGTAGCCGACCACACCCCCATCGTGCCGCTCGCCCGCAAAAAGTGCGCCGAGATGCTCAACGGCTATATCGTCACGCCCGAGGTCAATGACATCGATACCTTCATTGTCAACAACAGCCTCGAGGGTAAGCAGGGCATCATGGGTTGTCTGGCCCTTGGCGCACAGGCGCTCCAGTAAAAGGTGCACCAACGACACACGGTATTGCCGGGCCCGTATAACGCGCAGACAACGCTATCGCGTCCTGCAGGGCCCCCAAACGCACAAGGCCGTCTAGGACCAAGCAAAACGTCCTAGGCGGCCTTTTTGGTGCATACAAGCGATCGGAGGAGATATCGGAGCACGACGCCGGTAGCCGCTCCGCAGCAGTCAATCATCACGTCGGTAATCATACCGGCGCGCCCCGGCACAAATAACTGAATCGTCTCGTCGATTGAGGGGACCAGCAACAGAAAAACCACCGTGGGAAGCAGTCTGTCAAAAGTGCGTCGACCCTCGATATCAAAGGCATGTGTCACCAAAACACCGAGCACCATATACTCGGTAAAGTGTGCGCACTTGCGGACGACAAAGTTGGTTACCCATTCATACGGCAGGCTCAAGCTATGCAGAAACCCGCGGACGTCCTCCATGATCGCCAAGCTCAGTGAGCCGGACCCCGTGCCGGGAACCAGTGAATTGCCCCAGATCAGCAACACCATGACGCAGGCCGCAACCGCCCACTTACGATCGATCTTAATCATGCAGAACTAGGCCTCGGCACGAAGCGGCGTAAAACTGGCGGTACCGCCCTCGATAACACTCAAATAGGCACGGCCCGTACGCTTGGCGGTAGAGGACTGCAGGCGCTCGATCTCTTCCTCAAGGATCTGATTGACGCGCTCATGGCGACGGTTTTCCATAACGCCGGCGGCGATAGCCTCGGCGCGCTCGATACTCTCGCGCGAGATACGCGCGGTATCCTCGGGAAACACGGAGCTGTGGCGGCCGACATAGACGGGAGCAACAGACACAGGTGAGGCCGCAGGCGTGGGCATCGGCGCGGGAGCGGGCTCGGCAACCTCGGCCATGATCGCCATAGCGGCGGCCCACATGTCCTCGTGACCCGAATAATCGGCCATGGGGATATCTTCCTCGAGGGAGGCATCGGGGAGACTGTCGGTATCCACGCGATTCTGGGCATCGATAGAAGCAGTGATGGCGGCGGGCTCGTCCAAATCGGCGAGATCCACACCCTTGGCATCGGAAATGATGGGCATGCTGGCGAGCTTGGCGTTGTACGGCACCGCCTCCGCGGCCTGCATTTGGGCCGAAGCGCCCCAAAGCGAGCTTTCGGCAGCACGACGAGCGGCGATGGTCTCCTCGTCGACAACCAGGGGCTCATCGGCAAAGGGGTCGGCGACAGGAGCCGGCTGAGCTGCGCCCTGCTGGCCGGTCGAAGCGGCCGCCGCGGCAGAGGCGTACGCAGCCGACGAAGCACCGTTATAGGCGGCATTGTTGGCGGCGTTGGCCACAAGCGCGACAAAAGCGGCGGTGCTGCCCGCAGGGGCGGCATGAGAGCCCGAGACGGCACGTGCGGCAGCAGCGATGTCGTCGCGGTTATAGGAGCCAGTCTTTCCACCGTTTGTGAGCTCGTCAATTGCGACCTGATAGACATCGCGCGAGCGAGCGGGATCGCAGCTAACCGGCGAATCGTCGTCGAGCATGCTATCGATCATAGCCCAGGCATCGGCCTCGTCCATGGCATTGGCGGCACGGGCGATGGTCGGAACGCCATCATCGGCGTGACGGCGCTGAAACGCGCCGGTCAGACCGGAGAGAAGCGAAGAGGATTGACCCTGCTCGTCCAAAGTGACAGGAGCAGCAGCCCGGGGAGCAGCCTCCTCCTGCTGAACGGGAATAGAGGCGGTCTTGAACTCGTTGTAGGTCCGACTAAACTGAGCGGCGCCGCCCACGGCATCGGGCTCAAACAGGCGGCCATCGTGCTCCGCACGATACTCAGAGATACCCAGCGAGGCGGCATAGATACCCACGCCGGCCACTGCGCCCACGGCAAAGGGAACAGCACCCGCGACAACCGTCTCGTTGATTGACGAAAACGGCAGTGTAGCGGCATACACGACCACGGGTGCGGCAAGGCCGATCCCGCAGGATAGTCCGGCAAGGACTGCTCGTTGTGTTGCATCAGAAGAAGCCATGAGCTCTCCCCATCTTCCAGCACCCAAATCGCGTCATTCAGTTGGCTGCGCGAGAGAAGATGAAGCGGGGCTATGCCCCAAAGCAACGGTATATGGTTCGTTTCATCTGCGTTTTCCGTCGCGAAGCTTAACTGCTATTATGCGAAACCCCCTTGGGGATTGCAAGCGACGAAGCGGAATTGAAACGGGGAAATCGCTGCTTGCCGGTCGTGAGGTCAATAATCGTTGGCGAGCGGCTATACGAAAAGGGCCAGGATCCAAACCCCGGCCCTTCTGGCATGTCTATGGTTGCTGCCGCGTGCAGCGGACGGACTAGAACGTCTGCTCGTAGTCGCTGTGCTTTTTAGCCGAACGCACCAAAAATTCCTGGTTGGTATTAGTGCCCTTAAGGCCCTTGATAAACGACGCTGCCGCGCGCTCGGTATTGTTCATGCCGGCGAGGATGCGGCGCAGGCCAAAGACAAACGGGCGCATTTGCTCGTCGACCAACAGGTCCTCGTTGCGCGTGCCCGAGGCAACGGGGTCGATGGCCGGGAAGATGCGGCGGTCGGCCAGATCGCGATCGAGCTTGAGCTCCATGTTGCCGGTGCCCTTGAACTCCTCAAAGATGACCTCGTCCATCTTGGAGCCGGTATCGATAAGGGCGGAAGCAAGGATGGTGAGTGAGCCGCCGTTTTCGATATTGCGGGCAGCACCCAGGAAGCGCTTGGGCGGATACAGGGCCGCCGAATCGACGCCGCCCGAAAGGATGCGGCCCGAGGCGGGCGCCGCCAGGTTGTACGCACGGGCAAGACGCGTGATGGAGTCGAGCACCACCACGACGTCGCCGCCCAACTCCACGATGCGCTTGGCGCGCTCGATGACGAGCTCGGCCACGCGGGTATGGTTGTCGGCGGGCATATCGAAGGTGGAGGCCACGACCTCGCCCTCAATGGAGCGCTGCATATCGGTGACCTCTTCGGGGCGCTCGTCGACGAGCAAGCAGATGAGGTGCACCTCGGGATTGTTGATCGAGATAGACTGGCAGATCTTCTTGAGAATCGTGGTCTTACCGGCCTTGGGCGGTGACACGATCAGGCCACGCTGGCCCTTGCCGATCGGCGACACGATATCGATGGCGCGACCGGTAATGGAATCCTTGCCATGCTCCATGCGCAGTGGCTCATTGGGGTAAACCGGCGTGAGATCGCCGAACTTGGGGCGGTTACGGGCCTGCTCAGGATCAAGACCGTTGACGGTCGTAATTTTGGCGAGACCGGCACGCTTGTCGCCGCCGCGCGAGGGACGAAGCGAACCCTCGATCACGTCGCCCGTGCGCAGACGCGCGGAGCGGATGAGGTAGGCGGGCACGAAGGCGTCGTCATTGGACTTCATGTAGCCGTGGGCATGGATGATGCCGGAGCTGTCCGGGCGAATCTGCAGGATGCCCTTAATATCGCGGAAGCCCTCGGCCTTCGCGGCTGTGGTGTAGATCTCTTCGACGAGCTCGGCCTTCTTCTTGCCGGTCGTCTCGATCTCGAACTCCTTGGCCTTCTCGCGCAGCTCGGCGACCTTCATGGCCGCGAGCTCCTCGCGCGAAAGCGTGGGCTCAGTCGGAGCAGCATTGCGCTCCTTATTGCGCTGTTTGCGGTCGCGCTGGCGGCTGCGGCGGTCGTTGTTACGATCATCCTTGCGCTCGCTGCGCTCATCGTTGCGCTTGTGCTGACGGCGGTTGGGGCGGGAACCCTCTTCGGCCTCAGCGCTCTCGACGGCAGGCGTCGTGGGCGCATCGGCGGTCGCCGGGGTCTCGCCGTCCGACTTAGCGTCGGACTCGGGCTGTTGCTCAGCATCCCCCTGCTGTTCGGCAGACTTGGTCTTGGAAGATTTCTTGCGCGTGCGCTTGGGCTTCTCGCCTGCCAACCGATCGGTGCCCTCCGTCTCGGGAGTCGTGTCGACACTCGCCTCGGTAGACTCAGCTACCGCAGATTCGGCGCCGGACTTCGCCTCTGCCTTAGCTGGGCGTTTGGCTGCGGTGTGACGGCTGCGCCCGGGACGAACGTCGGCAGACTCGGCAGCGGCAGAAACAGCGACCTCAGGAACATCAGCGCCCTCGGCCGAAACCACGGCAGCCGTTGTAGGCTCGACGAACGCCGGGGCATCTTGGACAGAAGCCGCGGCAGCGGCCGCCTTCTCCGCCTCGACAAATGCCTTGGGCTTGCGGCCGCGGCGATGCGGGCGCAAAGCAGGATCGACGACAAATGCACCGCCGGCCTCGGCAGGCACGACAGACTCAGCAGAGGAAGCGTCCTCCCCCGCCGCAGAGCGAACCGGGGTCTCGGCGGCATCGGACGAAACCTGCTCGGCAGCCTGCTGGACCTTGGCCGCCGTGCGACGGCGCGTGCGCGGAGCCGGCGTTTCTGCTACCTGCTCGGGAGCCGGAGCCGAAGGCGCCTCGGGGGCGGACGGAGCCGCGAGTTCGGTCAGAGCCGCGGCATCGCGCTCGGCGGCACGACGGCGAGCACGAACAACCTGGGCTTCGCTGATCTGCGCAAGCGCGCGGGCCTGCGCAACCTCATCTGAAAGCGGCGCCGAAACCTCGGCGGAAACCGGACGCTTGGCACGCGTCGTGCGCGTGGTACGGCGTTTGGGCTTTGCAGCCTCATCGCCATCCGCAGCGGGCTTGGGCACACGACGCGTGCGCTTGGGCTTCACGGGCGCAGCCTCCTCCCCGGTAGCAGGCGCGACGGGAACAGGCTTCTCACTCAAAGCCGAGGCAGCGTTCTGGTGTGTCTCGGGGACCGACGCCTGCGACGGTGCGGGTTTCGCGATCTGGTCCAACGAAACCGGTGCAGCGGGAGTGGTTTGTGCCGTGCTTATTTCATTTTCTTGCTGTTGATCAGACACAGTGTTTGCTCAACTTTCTTTTAAAGCCCTGTGATCACATGCTCCCTGCATAAACCTTCAGGGCGGCTAAACAGTCTAGCTCCGTTCAAAACAAAACGGGCATCATTGATCTGTATCGAGATGATTACGTCAAATACGCAGCGTTAGTGTAACACAACCGCCACCACCTGCAACTTAGTCATTGGACGTTCTTATACAACTGGTCAAAAGGGACACTCTCCCTCAAAAGCGCTTCCTCTGTCGCACCAGAGGAGTGAAGCCGTGGCATCCGGAATAGCCGCGCCACGAAACGCGCCTATCTACTACGTTTGACCCGCGACCCCTGACCATCCCCTCGATCTTCCTAAAATCGCAAGCCCGCTACCTGCGGTTTTAATATCGTACTTTTCGGCATGGTTCGGGGTATGCGACTAAACGTAGTAGATAAGCCCGATTCGTGGCGGATGGTTTCGCACCGCTCTCCCACCGGACAAAAATGATCCGTTTTCCTCCGTCCCCAAGGGGTCGTTTTCAAAACGATCGCGGATTACGGTGCAAGAACGGCGTAAGCCAACCATACCCTGCATTTTTAATATTCGGTAAGCCGTCTACCTGCGATTTTATTTTCGCTGCTGTTGCTATGGTCGCCAGGCAGCGATTCAGCCCCGTAAACCGGTATAGTTGCGTTTTTGTAGCATTTTCCAACACGCCAAAAAGCCCCGCCAAACGCAAAAAGCCCGACCTCCGTATGGAGATCGGGCTTATAGGGTTCAGCAAAGCCAAACCTACACGGTCAAACGACCCGTAGATTACATCTGCTCGGGTGCAGAAACGCCAACCAGAGTGAGCACCAGGGCGAGCGTCACGCGGACGGCGTCGCAAGCGGCCAGACGGGCGCGTGAAAGCTCGGGATCGACGGGACGACCCTCGCTCGGAAGCACCTGGCAGGCAGCGTAGAAGCTGTGGAAGTCGCCGGCGAGCTCCTCGGCAAAGTGCGTCAGACGGAACGGGGCGCGGTCGCGAGCACAGCTGGCAATGAGGTCGGTGAGCTCGTTGAGCTTACGCGAAAGGGCAAGCTCGGTGGGGTCGGTCAGCAGCGAGTAGTCGACGTTCTCGCCGATGGCCTTGGCGGCGACGGCCTTCATGCCCATCTCGTCAGCCTGCTCGGGCGTAACGTCGGCAGCACGGCGCAGAATGGAGCACACACGAGCGTGAGCGTACTGCACGTAGTAGACCGGGTTGGAGTTATCACGCTTCTTAACGGCCTCGATATCGAAGTCGACCATCTGGTTGGAGCTCTTGGAGATGAGCGTGTAACGGGCGGCGTCGGAGCCGACCTCGTCGACGAGCTCCTGCAGGGTCACCATGGTGCCCTTGCGCTTGGACATACGGACGGGCTTGCCGTTGCGCAGCAGGTTGACGAGCTGGCCCAGCAGAACCTCGAACTTGCCGGGATAGCCAAGAGCGTCGCAGACACAGCGGACGCGGTCGATGTAGCCATGGTGGTCGGCGCCCCAGATGTCGATGACGTGGTCGACGCGCTGGAACTTATCCCAGTGATAGGCGACGTCGGAGGCGAAGTAGGTGTACTCGCCGTCGGACTTGATCAGGACGCGGTCCTTGTCGTCGCCCAGGTCGGTGGAGCGGAACCACAGAGCGCCGTCCTTGGTGTAGAGGTAGCCCATCTTGTCGAGCTTCTCGAAAGCGCGGTCGACGGCGGAGGTGCCGGCGGTCTCGCCCTCGGTGTCCTTCACATACAGTGAGCGCTCGGAGAACCAACGATCGAAGTCGCAGTTGACGGCGTGGCAGAGGTTACGCATGTTGTCGACCATCTTTACGTAGCCGCGCTCGCGGAAGCTCTCCATGCGCTCCTGCGGATCGGCGTCGACCCACTTGTCACCGTCGGTGCGCCAGAACTCGGCAGCCTCGTCGATGATGTAGTCGCCGCCGTAGGAATCCTTGCCCAGAGTCTCGGCAAAGTTGTCCTGATACGGATGGGTCTCGGGATGCTCGTCGTTCTCGTCGGCAACAAAGGCATCGCGGTCGGCAATCAGCAGCTTGTGAGCCTCGTCGATATCCACGCCCTGCTTGGCGATGATGTCGGCAAGCTGCATATAGCGTGTGCTGATGGAGTTGCCGAAGGTGTTCATCTGAGAGCCGTGGTCGTTGATATAGAACTCACGCTGGATATCGTAACCGGCATGGTCCATAACGCGGCAGAGGGAGTCGCCCAGAGCGGCCCAACGGCCATGGCCAATATGCATGGGGCCGACGGGGTTGGCGGAGACAAACTCGACCTGGGTCTTCAGGCCGCCGCCGACGTTGGACTTAGCGAAGTCCATACCCTTCTCGCGAGCCTCGCCGAAGATGGCGTTCTTGACGGCGACGGAGAGGTAGAAGTTGATGAAGCCAGGGCCGGCGATCTCGACCTTCTCGATCGCGGGGTCCTCGGGCATATGGGCAACGACGGCCTCGGCGATCTTGCGCGGGGCGCAGTGAGCCAGCTTGGCGGACTTCAGGGCCATGGTGGAGGTCCACTCGCCATGAGAAGTGTCAGCCGGTCGCTCGATAGCGCAATCGTCAAGTTCAAATGCGGAAAGGTCGCCGGCCTCCTGGGCCGCAGCAAGCGCAGCGCGTACCAGCTCTTCAATCTTCTCGGGCATAGATCCTCCTTGTGTTAAAGCCCCCGAGCTCTTGGTCACTCGTAGGGCAAAAGCCAGAGTTTGCAGCACTCTATCACAAGCGGTAACTACTGTCGCAGGGTAAAGTCAATCGATATTGCATATGCACATAATTGACCACAGTTGTCGCAAGGCCATTCAAAGATGGCGGTCTGCCTGCTGGTTGTGCACCCGCCGAAAATGCATAAACATCTGCATGGGCAGCTCAGAATATCGAATACTCTTACCTATCAGATTTGTGTGCTTTTCCTGCATAAAGTAAGGGTTTGCGCACGTCAGCGTGGTATTCTAGACATACGTAAATTCGTATAAGTTGGAGGTAGCATGTTCTCAATCGGTCAACACGTCATTCATCCGGGTCAGGGAGTCTGCACCGTCGTCGGTTTTAGGGAAGACACACCGCAGCCCATGCTGTTGCTCGAGACCAAGCAGGGACATGCGCAGACGATCCTCATGTACCCCGTGGCGCAGGCCGACCGTCTGCATGCCGCCATCTCCCAGCAAGATGCTGAGCACCTACTGAGCCATTACGACGAGCTGGAGTGCGACACCTTTACCGAGCGCAACAGCTCGCTCGAGGAGACGCACTTTAAGCAGCAGCTCAAGCTGGGTGCGCCCGAGACGGTCCGCGTGGCAAAAACCATGATGCACCGTATTCGCCAGGCCGAGGAAGCAGATAAAAAGCCCAGCTCTTACTACATGCGCGTACTCAAGGAAGCCAAGCGCCGCTCCATCGAGGAGATTGCCGTGGCCCTGGGCGTCACCGAGGAAGACGCCGAAGCCCGCCTAGCCCAAGCCGCCCTCAACTAACCTGCCAAAAAGGGACAGGTTTATTTTGGCAGGTTTTATCTGGCCAAACGTCAACAAACAATTGGTAAATGGTCGGGTGCTCCGTTTTGTTTGTAAGCCCCGGCCATTTTTCTATCGCCGCGAAAATGCGTGAAGCCCATTTGTGATGACATCACGCGAGGGCCGCCCAGATCAACGCAAGCAACGCCCGCATCCACAGCAAGCGCGCCCGTCTTGCTCAATTACCATTAAAAAGCATCAATTTGAAAACGCAATAACATTTCGGCAGGTAGCAGCTATAGTCGGTAAACTGAATCTCGACAACCAAAGCCTCCGAATGAGGTATCTTCAGCCCATCCAAGCTAAAGGAGGGGCCATGCCGAGAAAACCTCGTTCAAAGTCACCAACCGGTTATTTCCACGTCACGTTGCGTGGAAACGGAGGGCAATTGCTGTTTGACGATACCGAGGACCGAATCGCTATGCTTCAGATCCTCGATGCAATCCTCCCCAAACACAATATCGAGCTTATCGCTTGGTGCCTTATGGGAAACCATATTCATTTGGCACGGTAATCGTGCAGAGTGTCGCAGGATGCGCTCCGACGGAACTCAAATCTGTCTCCAAGCCATTTCGCAATGAGGCGATTCTCGCGCTTCGAAAACAAGGGCTAACCGTTAAGCAGGTTCAGCTGCTGACAGGACTCGGAACATGGATTATCAAGAACGCGTCCTAGCGTCGCGTTTACCGAGTTACGGATACGGCGAAGCGCAGCTGCCTGCCGCGAGGCGCCGCCATTCGCAAGCGCCACCATGTTAAACAGAAAACACTTCCGCTGAATAACGTCCAACGGAAGCGTCTTCCCAGATAAAACCTACCAAAATAAACCTGTCCCTTTTTGGCAGGTTAGGCCTGGAAGGTGTCGCGGTCGGGCGCGAAGGACTGCATGGCCGCGATGGTGCGGTCGAAAAGCTCGGGGAGCTCCCAACCCAGCATCTCGGCGCCCTGCGTAATCACGTCGCGCGAGCAGCCGGCGGCAAAGCGCTTGTCCTTAAACTTCTTCTTGAGCGACTTGGTCGTAAAGTCCATGACGCTCTTGCTCGGACGCATGATCACGGCAGCCCCGATCAGGCCGGTAAGTTCGTCGCAGGCAAACAGGATCTTTTCCATCTGCAGCTCGGGCTTGGGCAGCGAGGTGTTGAAGTCCGAGGTATGCGTCTGGATGGCGCGGATGAGCTCGGGCGATGCGCCCTCGCCCTCGAGGATCTCGGCCGCATAGATGGTGTGGTTCACGGGGTCGTCCTCATGCTCCTCCCAATCCAAGTCGTGCAGCAGGCCGACGATGCCCCAAAACTCCTCGTTCTCGGGGTCGAACTCGCGCGCAAAGTAGCGCATGGTGCCCTCGACCGTCTCGCCGTGGGTGATGTGGAACGGGTCCTTGTTGTGCTCGTTGAGCAGTTCGAACGCGCGGTCACGGGTGATTCCGGCGGAAAGCGTCTGGGACATGGCAATACCTCCAGGTGAGTCGGTGCTAGGACACGGTGTCACTATCGTATATCGCCGCGGCTCAAGCCGAAAGGCAGAAAAGGCATACGGAGAAAAAAGCCGGGCGAACGCGTCGCCCGGCAAAACCGCAGATAAAACCTGCCAAAATAAACCTGTCCCTTTTTGGTAGGTTTAGGGGCGGATCTGGCCGGTGCCGCGGAGCTTGTATTTGTAGGTGGTGAGAGCCTCGGCGGCAAAGGGGCCGCGGGCGTGGAGCTTTTGGGTCGAGATGCCGATCTCGGCGCCCAGGCCAAACTCGCCGCCGTCAGTAAAGCGCGTGCTGGCGTTGGCATACACGGCCGAGGCATCGATCTCATCCAAAAAGCGCTCGCAAGCGTCCGCGTCCTCGGCGATGATGGCCTCGGAATGCATAGTGCCATAGCGGTTGATGTGCGCGATGGCCTCGTCCTCGTTCGCCACGACCTTCATGCTCATCTCGAGCGCCAGGTACTCGCGGCCCCAGTCCTCCTCGGTCGCGGCCACGTAGTCGTCGCCCTCGGCAAGACCGGCGTCGGCGCATGCGGCACACGCGGCCTCGTCTCCGTGAATCAGCACGCCGTGGTCGTGCAGAACGGCCACGACCGCCGGCAAAAACGAATCTGCCACGGCGCGGTCCACAAGCAGCGACTCGGCGGCGTTGCACACACCCACGCGCTGGGTCTTGGCATTAACGATAATGTTGAGCGCCTTGTCAAAGTCGGCCGACTCATGCACGTAGATGTGGCAGTTTCCCGTGCCCGTCTCGATAACCGGCACAAGCGACTCGCGCACGCAGCGCTGGATCAGGCCCGCACCGCCACGCGGAATAAGCACGTCGACGATGCCGCGAAGCTTCATGAGCTCGCCGGTGGCCTCGCGGTCGGTGGACTCGATCATCGAGATAGCCTCGCGCGGGAAACCCTTGGCCTCGAGCGCATCGGCCAGCAGCTCGGCAATCATGGCACACGAGTGATAGGCCAGCGAACCGCCGCGCAGAATGCAGGCGTTGCCGGTGCGGATGCAGATGCCCGCGGCATCGGCCGTCACGTTGGGGCGCGCCTCATAGACCATGGCGACCAGGCCCAGCGGCACGCTCACGCGGGTCAGGTCCACACCGCTTGCAAGTACGCGGTGGTCGAGCACGCGGCCGACAGGATCGGGCAGCTCAGCGAGCTTCTCCAGGCCGGCGGCCATGCCCTCGACGCGCTCGGGCGTCAGCAGCAGACGGTCGAGGAGCCCCGCCGAGGTCCCCGCATCGCGCGCAGCGGACATATCGAGCTCGTTGGCGGCGACGATGGAATCGACGCCATCGCGCAGCGCCGCGGCCATGGCGCGCACGGCCTCCTGGCGCTGCTCGTCGCTCGCCGTGGCAAGCGAGGCCGACGCTGCCTTGGCGGCAACGGCAAGATCGTGGACATACGTGGCTATATCGACCGACATGGGCGGCCCTTTCTCTTAGAAGTTTGCCAACCATGGTAGCCGATTTGTGCATGCCCTCGCGCATGGCGGTAGAATTGGTCAACCCGAAACACCGCAACGAACGGAAGTACCGCATGGCCCTCATCACTTCGTACCACGTCCCCGGCCTCTATGTCGAGGACCACAGCATCGACGTCCCCTTGGATTGGCGCGGCCTGGAGCCGATGCTTTTGGCCTTCGGCAGCACCATGCGCCGCGGCGCCATGCCGGCGCCCATCGCCGGCGCACCCGAGAGCATCAAGCTTTTCTACCGCGTGGTTTGCGCTCCCGACCGTATCAACGACGACCTGCCACTCCTCCTCTTTTTGCAGGGCGGCCCCGGCGGTGAGAGCCCGCGTCCGCTGTCGCCCACAAGCGACGGCTGGATCGAGGAGGCCGTCAAGCACTTCCGCGTCGTCCTGCCCGACCAGCGCGGTACCGGGCGCAGCAGCTGTGTAGACGGGCGCACGATTGCCGCACTGGGCGAGCGCGCCGAGGCGGCAGGCTCCGATGCGGCCCGCTCGCAGGCGGATTTTCTCAAGCGCCACCTCGCCAGCTCCATCGTGCGCGACTTTGAGTACCTGCGCCTGGTGGGCTTTGGCGGCAAGCCCTGGGTCACACTCGGCCAGAGTTACGGTGGCTTTTTGACGTTGAGCTATCTGTCGCTCTTCCCCGAGGGCGTGGCGGCGAGCTTTACCTGCGGCGGCATTCCGCACGTACCGGCGAGTGCCAGCGAGGTCTACGCGCACACCTTCCCGCGTATGGCGGCCAAGACTCAGCAGTATTACGACCGCTACCCCGCCGACGTCGAGCGCGTGGCGGCCCTGGCAGATGCCCTCGAGGAGCAAAAGCCCGCGCTGCCCGACGGCTCGCCGATGACGGTCGAGCGCCTGCAACTCATGGGCAGCGACTTTGGCATGAAGCCGAGCTTTGAGCGCATGCACTGGATTATCGACCATGCTTTTGTTGACGGCGACGGCACGTTGAGCTGCGGATCCTCGGTATCAGAAAGCTTTTTGATGCGCGCCTTCGAGCGCACCAACACGCGCACGAATCCGCTGTACTGGACGCTGCAGGAATTCATCTACGCCGATGGCGACACGATGCCCATTGGCTGGGCAGCCGCCGAGGAAAAGGCCCATCGTGCCGAGTTCGACACCCTCGCGCGCCCGCTCATGTTTACCGGCGAGGCCATGTTCCCGTGGATGTTTGAGCAGATGCCCGAGCTCAAGCCCTTCAAGCCCGCCATGGACCTGCTGATGGAAGACACCAGCTGGGACAAGATCTACGACCCGCAGCGCCTGGCCTGCAACGAGGTGCCGCTCCAAGCCGCGGTGTATTTCGACGACATGTACGTGGATTCGGGCCTGCAGCTCGACACGCTCAGCCGCGTGGGCAACTCACACGCCTGGGTGACCAACGAGTTCGAGCACGACGGCCTGCACGGCAGCATGGTGTTCAAGCACCTCTTCGACGAGGCCCTCAACCGCGGAGACCTGCGCCAGATCTTCTAGCATAGGAGTGCCCCCACCTGCCGGCACATAAGAAACGCCCCCAAGTGCCGGCACGAGAAAGACAGCGCTGCGGGAAACGATCCGCAGCGCTGTCTTTCTTTATGCAAACACGATCAAGTTGTCTCGGTGGATCGCGGGCTTCTCGGCCAAGTCTGCCAGCAAGCGGTTGCCGGCAATCTGGTCCTGGCGGCGTCCGGCTGCAAGCTCCAGCACGTCCGAATCGGCCTCGGCGATACCGCGGGCGACAACCATGCCGCTCAGGTCGCACACGTCGAGCACATCGCCCTCGGCAAACGTGCCATCGACCTCGCGAATACCCACCGCAAGCAGGGAAGAACCGCGGCTGACCAGCGCCTTCGCGGCGCCGTCATCGACCGTCACCGAGCCATGCGCCTTGTCGCCCAGTGCAATCCACAGCTTGCGGGGCGCAATGTCCAGGCGCTCCGCCGGCGGATCGAACAGCGTACCCACGCTCTCGCCGCGGGCAAGGCGCACGAGCGCATCGGGCTCCTCGCCCGAGCAAATCACGCTCTGAATGCCCGCCGTCATCAGGATGCGGCTCGCGCGGATCTTGGTAATCATGCCGCCTGTGCCAACCGATGTGGAAGAATCGCCCGCCGAGGCAATGATCTTGGCATCGATCCTATGCACGACTGGGACGAACTCGGCCGTGGGGTCCTCGTGCGGATTGGCGGTATAGAGGCCATCGATGTCCGAGAGCGTCACGCACAGGTCGGCAGAAACCAGGCAGCCCACAAGCGCCGCCAGCGTGTCGTTGTCGCCAAACTTGATCTCGTCGACGGTAACGGTGTCGTTCTCGTTGACGACCGGCACCACGCCCAGTTCCACCAGACGCAGCAGCGCGTCGCGCGCGTGCAGATAGGACGTGCGACGGGCCGTGTCGTGACGCGTGAGCAGCACGAGCGAGGTAAGCAGGTCGCGCGCATGGAACTCCTCGTCGTAGGCCGATGAGATGATGCACTGACCGGCCGAGGCGCAGGCCTGCAGGCTCGGCAGGTCACCGACCGGTTTGCGGTCAAAGCCCAGCACGGGATAGCCACAGGCAATGGCGCCCGAACTCACCACGACCAGACGCCAGCCGAGTTTGCGCAGGGCAGCAGCCTGATCGGCAAGCCCGCCGATAAAGGCGCGGTTGACCTTGCCATCGGCGCCCACCACCGTGGACGAACCGATCTTTACCACCATCGTTTTATAAGAAGTCGTCATACGTCAAACCAATCAACTGTTGAGGGTTCGGGCGAGCTGACGGCCGAGGGAACGTAATTCCACCCTACACCCAAGATAATTAGCGAGCCCAGGGGAAGGCAGAAGCCGCGGCCATATTCTTGCGCACGAGCTCGTCACGCACCTGCGCCAGGCCCTGCTCCATGCCCACCACATAGGTCTGCGGGTACAGGAAACGCTTGTAGACCGGATCCAGATGGTCCAGCGCCCAAGCGCAACGCTCGCGTGCGGCCTCGATGCTCTCGCGCGGGGCAACAGCGCTGCCGTCGCGCACGATCGGCGCCAGCAGCTCGCGATACTCAAGCTCGGACACGTCGGTCACCAGGGCGGCATCGTTCACGGCCACGAGGGTATTGCCGCGCGCGGCGCCCTCCCCCGCCAGATGGTCCTCGTCATAGATCATGTCGCAGACCGGGCCGCCAAAGCCGTCGTAATAGCGGCGCACGCGCTGCACGCCCGGAATCGTGCGCTTGTAGGGCTGCTCGGAGAGCTTGACCACCGGCGTCCACGAGTCCGTCTCGCTCGCACGGCGGGCGGAAAGCTTGTACACGCCGCCCAGCGCCGGTTGGTCGTAGCAGGTCGCGAGCTTAGTGCCCACGCCAAAGCTATCGATGGGCGCGCCCTGGTCGAGCAGCGACTGAATCGTGTATTCATCCAGATCGTTGGAAACCGAGATCCCCACATAGGGTAGGCCCTCGGCATCAAAACGGCCGCGGACATACTTGGAGAGTTTGGCCAGGTCGCCTGAGTCGATGCGAATGGCCGACAGACGCTCGCCCGCCGCCTCCATCTCCTTGGCAACCGTAATGGCATGCTCGCAGCCCTCGCGCACATCATAAGTGTCAATGAGCAGCGTGCAGTTCTTAGGGCTCGACTTGGCAAAGGCACGGAAAGCCTCGAGCTCGGAATCGAAGCTCATCACCCAGCTGTGCGCATGCGTGCCAAAGACGGGAATACCGTAGCGGCGACCGGCGAGCACATTGGACGTAGAGGAACAGCCGGCAACGTAGCTCGCGCGCGCGACGGCCAGACCGCCATCGGGACCCTGGGCGCGGCGCAGGCCAAACTCGGCCACGGGACGGCCGTCCGCCGCCAGCACCACGCGCGCCGTCTTGGTGGCGACAAGCGTCTGGAAGCCGACGATGTTGAGCAGCGCCGTCTCGAGCAGCTGGCACTCCAGCGCGGGGCCGGTGACGCGCACCATGGGCTCGCGCGGAAAGACGAGCTCGCCCTCGGGGACGGCGTCGATGTTTACATGCGCACGAAAACCGCGCAGGTAGTCGAGGAATTCGGGCTTAAACATCGCGCCGCCGGCCGGGGCCTGGAGCGATGCGAGGTAGTCGATATCCTCGGGCGTAAAGCGCAGGTTCTCGACCAGCTCGGGCAGCTCGGCGGTGCCGCACATAACGGCGTAGGCGCTGCCAAACGGATGGTCACGGTAAAACGCCGTAAAACAGCCCTGCTCATTGGCCTTGCCGCTCTCCCACAGGCCCTGGGCCATAGTGAGCTCGTACAGATCGGTGAGCATTGCGATGTCGGTGGGATGCGAGATGTCGGTCAAAGCCATGGGGCGACCTTTCGGATGCGTGGTGCAGAGGTTGAGGGTTGGACGAGAGCAGAGCATGCGGACATGATGCCCGATGCAAATCGGTTAGAGCAGGCCCATGCTGGTCATGATCGTGTAGCCCATAAAGACGACAAACGCGACCAAGGCGAGCGCGATGATGATCTTTTGAGCCGGGGCCATACCGGGGATCTCGCCCTCGGCCGTGGGTTCCTTGGAAGTGACCATACGCTGGGCAAACGTCATCTCGTCACGGCTCGGCTTGGGCTCGGCGGGCTTGGGGCGGGCGGCTTTTTTAGACTGAGGTTTGGGCTCGGCGGGCGCAGGCTTCGCAGCGGCGGGCCTGGGCGCGGGCGCGGGCTTGCGCTCGGATGCGGCGCTCGCGGCAGCCTCCTCGGCCTTCGCATGCTCGGCACGCAGGGCGGCCAGCTCCTCACGCTCGCGCCGGGCCTCTTCCTGGGCCTCGCGGCGGGCCTTCTCGGCGCGGAGCTCTTCCAACTCGGCGCGCTCCTCGTCGGACAATGGTTGGGAATCAAGCTCGGCCATAGTGCAGCCCTTTCTTTTTAAAAAAAGCCGCCGACACAATGTCAGCGGCTTATCAAATCCAAGGGTGGAGACGAAGGGAGTCGAACCCTCGGCCTCTGCCATGCGACGGCAGCGCTCTCCCAACTGAGCTACGTCCCCAGGACAAGTTGATATTTTACCTACGGCTCGCCAACTGTCAACGCCCAATACCCAGTCTTTTTGGGACGGGGCTTTTTTGACTACTTTTCGGATGGTAGCTCGACCCCCACCGGGAGCAGTCTTTTTGGGACGGGGCTATTTTAGCTACCCAGGCAGATAGCGAAAACGATTTGGACGATTAACGGCAGGGGCAGCTAAAATAGCCCCGTCCCAAAAAGACTGCTCAAAAGAGCTACTTTGCGCTGGTGAGGACGCCGGTAGTGTCGAACGCTGGGGTAAAGCTCTCGTCTACCGCGCCGCCCTCTTGCCAGAACATCGTCGTAAAGCCCAGGTCGTCGGCATGGTCGAGCACCCGCTCGTACTCCTCGCGCGTCACGGCTCGCGCCAAGTCGCCGCCCTGCTCGCGCATGAGCGCATTGGGCGTGTACTGGTTCATGACCGAGATAGGCACATCGCCCACCGTCTGCCACACCAGGTCCAGCACGCGACACGAATCGTCCGCATGCCCCGGCAACACCAGGTGACGCACGATCATGCCGCGCTTCATGAGCCCGTCCTCGTCCACCAGCTCTCCCCCACGGCGCTCAATCTCGCGCGCCATTTGCGCCAAACCCGACACGGCCACACGCGGGTAGTCCTTAATGTGGGAGAGCGACTGCGCAAGCCCCGCATCGGCATATTTAAAGTCGGTAAGCCACACATCGACCAGATCGCCGAGCGCCGCCACGGCACTCGCGCGCTCATAACCGCTTGTGTTGTAGACGATTGGAACAACCAGTCCGCGCGCCCGTGCCGCGGCAATCGCTGCCGGCAGCAGGTGCGCGTAGTGCGTCGCCGTCACCAAGTTAATATTGTTCGCACCCTGGTCCTGCAGCTCCAACATAATCTCGACCAGGCGCTCGGGCGAAATTTCAAGCCCAAAATTGCCCGTCGAGATCTCGTGGTTCTGACAATAGACGCATTTGAGCGAGCAGCCGCTAAAGAAGATCGTGCCCGAACCGGCCTCGCCCGAGATAAGCGGCTCCTCCCACATATGAAGCGCCGCACGGGCCACCTTGAGTGTGTCGTTAGCACCGCATACGCCGCGCGCACCCTCATCGCGCGCCGCACCGCAACGCCGCGGACACAAATGGCAGGCGGGCGAAAAAAGTTCGGTCAACGACGTCGGCATAAAAACATGCTCCAAAACAACGATTCAGCAGCTCAAGCGCAAAAGGACCAACCGCGCAGACGGCTCGAGCCCAAGGCGCCGTAATCGTCCGACACGATTTTTGTAATGTCAAGACTGGAATCGATAAAGTGTCGCTTTATGATGTAGGTATTCCGCCCCCCGCGGAGCAACTGGGTGAACCGTCGCGTTTATTTAGGGAGCCCACACAGTCGTACGTAGTACAGGTATCCTTCGTTGTTAAGGACGCTGGAACGGTCGATGAGGGCACCCACCTGTTTTAGGTGGGTTCATTTTCGTAACGTGGGGGGTGGTTTTCTTTTTCCGTTTTTGCCGAACATCAATGTTGCATAATCCCCACGGTTCCCAAAGAGCACCCTGCAGAGCCTCACCACCATCCCAATATCTGGTAAGCGCGTGATTATCGATCGGCGCGATTCCCCGCACCCCCTTTGGTCGAGTATCATGGGTCAGCTATACCCTTTGCGGCATGGCATCCTTTGACCTTTTCCTTCGACGCTTGGCGGTTTTTGATACATGGCTTCATCCACGAGCTACATACCGTTCCTTTGCGTGGCAGCCGCGGCATATATCACGACCTTCCTCACGGTGCCCCTGGTTAAACGTCTGGCAATCAAGCTCGACGCCGTTGACTATCCTTCAAAACGCCGTATCAACACCAAGCCCATCCCGCGCTTGGGAGGTACGGCGGTCTTTTTGGGCCTGGTCGTTGCCTGCATCGTTCAGATTATGGGCACCTGGCATCTGGGCTGGCCGCCCGTCTTGGTCCCGCATCCGCGCCTGCACATTAGCTACCCCATGCTGGCGCTTTCTTTTACCGTCATTTTTGCGACCGGCGCGATCGACGACGTCTTCCAGCTTAAGCCCAAGCAAAAGCTCGCCGGCCAGGTCCTCGCCGCGCTCATCGCCTGCGTGGGTGGCCTAAAAATCGGCGTCATCCTCAACCCGCTTGCCCCCGGCGAAATCATGCTCGGCTGGCTCGCCTACCCCATCACCGTGGTCTACCTGGTGGCGTTCACCAACATTATCAACCTTATCGACGGCCTCGATGGCCTGGCCACAGGCATCTGCGGCATCGCATCGTTCACGATGTTCTCGATGGCCGTTCTCTCGGGCCGCATCGATGCCGCCGCGCTCTCCATCGCGTTGTTTGGCGCCTGCCTGGCCTTCTTGCGCTACAACTTCAACCCCGCGAGCATCTTTCTGGGCGACTCGGGGTCGCTGCTGCTGGGCTTTGCGCTGGGCTCCATTTCGCTGCTTAATGTGAGTCGCACCGCCGCGCTCACCTCGCTTATCATTCCGCTCATCGTTGCCGGTGTGCCCATCATCGACACGTTTAGCGCCATCGTGCGCCGCAAGCGCGCCCACATTAGCATTGGACAGGCCGACAAAGGCCACATCCACCACCGCCTCATTCAAGAGGGCTATAACCAAAAGCAAGCTGTGCTGCTTATCTATGCCTGGTGTGTCCTGCTTTCGGCCGGTGCGGCCGCCATCAACCAGGTCGAAGTCCCCATGCGCGTGCTCATCTTTACCGTCCTTGGCATTGGCTCGGCAGCCTTCGCCAAGCACCTGCACCTGTTTGAGCCCGTGCTACGCCACCATTACAACAAGCGCACGCACGAAGACGAGCTGATAACCCCCGACGACCCCGCCTTTAAGCAGGAGGAGCAAGCGGCCGAGGAGCGTAAGGGAGAGCGCCACCACAGGTATTAAGGTTTGCTGCAGAAGGTTGTTCTGCTTACCGTCGGCCGCTCGTGACCGCGCCTCGACCGCCACGCATGCCTCGCCTTACCACCCCCTTGCCCACTTTCGCCCGCCCCTCTCAATAAACGCGTTATCATCTTGACCCATGAACATACGTTAGGAGCAATCATGCCAAACGAGAACAGCTACGAAGTCGCGCTGCAAAAGAGCAACGCCATTCGCGAGGGCCTGGCCAAGACGCCCGAGAAGTTCACCATGCTTACCGGCGACCGCCCCACCGGCCGTCTGCACCTAGGCCACTACTTTGGCACCCTCAAGGGCCGCGTGGAGTTGCAGAATATGGGAGCCAAGACCAACGTGCTCATTGCCGACTACCAGGTCATCACCGACCGCGACACCACCGAGCACATCCAGGACAACGTGTATAACATGGTCATGGACTACCTTGCCTGCGGTATCGACCCCGACAAGACCATGATCTACACGCACTCCGCCGTGCCCGCCGCCAACCAGCTCATGCTGCCGTTCCTGTCGCTGGTCTCCGAGGCCGAGCTGGCTCGCAACCCCACCGTCAAGGCCGAGATGGAGGCCTCGGGCCACGAGCTCACCGGCCTTCTGCTCACCTATCCGGTACACCAGGCCTGCGACATCCTGTTCTGCAAGGGTAACGTTGTGCCCGTCGGTCGCGACCAGCTGCCGCACATTGAGCTCACCCGTACCATCGCCCGCCGCTTTAACAACCGCTACGGCAAGGTGTTCCCCGAGGTCGACGCGCTGCTGTCCGAGACCCCGCTGCTGCCCGGCCTGGACGGCCGCAAGATGAGCAAGAGCTACGGCAACGCCATCAATATCTCGATGACCGCCGAGGAGACGGCCAAGCGCATCAAGAAGAGCCAGACCGACTCCGAGCGCATGATTACGTTTGATCCCGAGAACCGCCCCGGCGTGTCCGGCCTGCTTTCGACCGCCGCCATCTGCACCGGCCGTTCCGAGGTCGAGATTGCCGAGGAGATTGGCATGGGCGGCTCTGGCCAACTCAAGAAGTACGTGACCGAGGCCGTCAACGGGTACTTCGCACCTATCCGCGAGCGTCGCCAGCGCTACGAGAACGACCTGGACTATGTGAAGGACGTCCTGCACGAGGGCAACCGTCGTGCCAACGAGATCGCCGAGCAGACCCTGGCCGAGGTTCAGGACGCCATGGGCATGGTGTACTAGTCGAGAGCAATAAACAACACTCAAACTAAACCGCCGCGATTGGCACAATCCTCGTTGCGGCGGTTTTGTTTTCTTCAGAGGTCGGTCGCCGAGATATTCAGCCGCTTGGCAGAACCCCTAAGTCGCAAGCACCTTGAGGCTATATCCTGTTAAGCAATGACACCCTATTGTTTAACATGCGGCAGCTTTTACGGCAGACCCGACCGGAAGGAGTCCCATGAGCTCAGTTGCGTTTTGTACCTGCAACGACCGGAAATGCCCATTTAACCCTGTCAACCACGAGAAGGGCTGCACACCGTGTATCGCTAAGAATCTGCACGAGCACGAGATTCCAACGTGCCTGTTCAACGCGATTTCTCCCGATCGGCTTGAGGCCGATAAAGACGAGTGGTCGTGGCAAGCGTTCGCGCGGCATGTAGAAGCATATCTGGGAAGCGACAGCCCAAGAATCCCCGCAGGCGAAGAAGCGCCGCAGGGATTTACCAAGATCGGTTGCTGTAAGCGGGACTAACAATCAAAGTTAGTACCCCCCCTAAAACCAAACGTCAGTACCTCATTATGGGATAACAGACCTGATGGGTTTGCCCCATGCTTACAGGAAAGCGCCCGCCGACCATGGCAGCCGACGGGCGCTTTCCTGAAGTACACCGTTGAATCGCACAGAGGGGAGGAATGCGAATCAAACTCAACAGGGCAGGCTTTTCCATCGCCTACGGCCTGCTCCGTTGCTGCATACAATATAGTTCACCGTTGTTTACTTTGTAGCATCAAACCGCGCCGCCACACCTTCTGCATAAGTTAACCCCGTTAAACCTGCCAATTAGGGACAGGTTTATTTTGGCAGGTTTTATCTGGGGAAACATCAATGGAGCCAGCGTTCCACCACAAAGAGGACAGGCACCTTTGTGGTGGTCTTGGCCACGGCAGAGCCGCTAGAGCCCTGCTGGCCAACGACAGGCAGCCAAGTCGACGTGCATGGGGTCGACAAACGTCACGCCCTCCCCCAGCAGAAGTTCGCGCTGAGCATCGGGGCCGCCAAACGCAAAGCCCTCGCAAATGCTGCCATCGGCAAACACCACACGATGGCAGGGAATCTCGCCGGGGCGCGGATTGCTGTGCAGCGCATAGCCCACGTACCGCGCACTTCGTGGACGGCCGGCGAGCAGCGCCACCTGGCCGTACGTGGCAACCATCCCCTCAGGGATCTGCTCGACTACCTCGTACACCCGCTCAAAAAAGCCCTCAGACGCCATCGATGCTCCTTTCCGCCCGCAACAGCATAAATCAAATGATCCCTCGGGGACGGCAGGGTTGCTGATCATTTGCGGCCTCCGTGAGGCCGATGGTCCGCAACCCCGTCATCGCCGAGGGATCACATGGCATGGCAGGTAGCGTTTGCCCAGATAAAACCTGCCAAAATAAACCTGTCCTTTTTTGGCAGGTCGGTTAGTTGGCAGGCTGGAAGAAGGCTACGGCTACGGCACCGGGGCCTACATGGGTGCCGATGGTGGCGCCGATGGTGTGAACGGGCAGCTCGCCCTCGGTGTGGCCAGCCCACAGCGCGGCGCTGTCCTCGATATACTTCCTGAGCACCGCATCCGAAAGGCCCGTATAGCCCAGCGCCAGCGGCATGGAAAAGTCGACGCCGCCCGCCTTTTCGACCTTTTGGTTCAGCAGGTTGCGACCGTTCTTGGAACCGCGCGCCTTGCCCAGCTGCACGATCAGACCGTCCTCGGCAGCCACCACGGGCTTTACGTTGAGCAGCGTGCCCACGGCGCCGGCCGCAGCAGACAGGCGACCGCCGCGCACCAGGTACTCCAGCGTCTCGAGTAGGCCGATAACCACCACGCGGTCGCGCACGGCCTCAACCGCCGCCGCGATCTGAGCCGCGCTACGGCCCTCGTCCACCAAGCGCAGGGCATACTCGACCAGTACGCGCTCGCCCAGGGTGACGTTGTTGCTGTCTACCACGAACACATCGCCGCCCGGTGCCTCGGCAAGTGCGGTACGGGCACTCTGATTGGTGCCGGAAAGCTTAGCGCCCACGGTAATAATCACGGCCTCATCGCCGGCTTCACGAACCTCGGCGATAGCCTGCGAAAACGCGTACGGGTTGACCTGGCCGGTCTTGGGCAGCTCATCGCGCTCCACGAGCATCTCGTAAAAGCGCTGGTGATCGATGTCGACGCCATCCATGTACACATCGGTACCAAAGGTAACGGATAGTGGCAAAACAGCCAGTGCCGGGTGCTCCGCCGGCGACATATCGCTTGCGGAATCGGTAATAATGCGGACGGACATAGCGAATCCTTTCTTGCGCAGGTCCCGCGCAGGGAATTTTGACAGCAATGCCCCGGCACGGTATACGCGCTCAAACGGGACGATGCAGTTGTTAATGGGAAGCAAATGCCTAGGCGGCCCTACAGCTCGCGCAGGGTGTCGAGAATCGTACGCAGCGACGCGTACATCTGCTCGCGCTGCTCCACGCCCATGGCCTTGCCGGTGGCGTCGAGCACCTCGCGAATAATGCGATCGGCCTCATTCATGCTCTCGCCGCCCAACGTGGTCAGGCGAACCGGAGCGCGATACTTAACGGCGGCATCGCCCGAATCATCGACCTCGACGTAGCCGCCCTCTTCCAGATGCGCCAGCGTGCGCGAGACGGCAGCGCGGGTCACGCCTGCCATGCGGGCGAGGTCGGCACCAGTCAGGCCGTCCTTGCTGCGCTCAAGATAGTACAGGCACATGATATCGGAACCCTTAAGGCCCAGCCTTGCGCCCTCAGATGCCTTAATGCGCTGGATCTCCTTGTAGAGCCCGCTAATCAGTCCGACAAAATCCTCAAAACGTGTCTCGTCGTTCTGCTGCATGGGAGACGACCGCCTTTCGCTTACATGATGCTAACGGGTAAACATCTTAGCCGTACCCAGCGATCGCAAGCCCCGAACGCCCTAATTGTTAACTCATCAACATAAAAACCACCACAAAGGGGATAGCACCTTTGTGGTGGTTTGTGTGGTGGTTTGGCCCGAGCTAGAGTTCCACGCGCGGGTTATCGCGGGTCACAAGCGTCTTGACGACAACCGTCGCTCCCAGATAGCGCTCAAGCAGCTCGGCTAAGCGATCGATCGCGGCCTGACAGTCCCCCATTCGCTCGGGCCCAACACACTCAATCGCCAGGAACGCATCGGCAGAATCGTCGGACAGAGCCGTTCGAACGCCGTCGCGCCAGTTCCAGCAGCGGCACACGGCACCCGCATCATCGATGTAGGCGAGCTCGCCGGGCAGCGTCGGGTCATCCGCCTCCTCGCCAAGCGGCAGGAACGCATCGCCACCGTCGGTCACCTTCAAGCGAAGGTCTCCCTCAATCGCGTGCAAATCCTCGCCTCCCACGGGCAGCGCGTAGGTCAGCGACACCGTGTTGTAAATATCCACCGCCGGTGTGATATGACCGACCGGCTTGCCCTTGAGCACGCGCTTGAGCAAGTTCTCGATCGAGCAGCGGGCGCCCTTTTTAGTCTTGAACAGGCGATAGGCCTCGCGCCAAGCCTTGACCGGCGCGTTCTCGCTGATGGTATCGCTTGTCAGGTGGCGCTCCGCATCGATATTGGCGCGATCGAGCAGCGCCGCAATCGCGTCCACGTCCTCTTGAGGAATCGTAGCCGCGGGCTTCATGCCCTTTACGACCACGACGCCGACCGCCGCCTGTGGAAATAGCTCCCAAAATGAATCCTCGGCAACAAAGCTCTTCATACGTGCTCCTTTCGCAATTCGCGCCAACGCGAGCGCCTAAACAAAAAGCGCCCTTACAACGGCCACCTTCAAAGTCCTACGGTGCCGTCACAAGAGCGCTTACGCTGTCCCCATCCGGAGAAGGGGACGATATGTCAGGCGCATTGTAACCCGAGTCATCCACACGAGCAAAACCATCACAAAGGCGCCTGCCTCTTTGTGGTGGATATGGACTCGAGGCGACGCTAGTGGCGGAGTCCCAGCAGGCCGCGGCCGCGATGACGGGCCTCGGCGGACACCTGAGCGTGCGGGCCGGCGGCCTTGACGGACTCGGGCAGGTGCGAGTACTTCTTCTCGAAGTTCTCCTCGAACATCACCGCCAGGTTGTGCGCGGCCTCGTCGTAGCGCGCTGTGCTCTGCCAGTACTGGCGCGGCACCAGGATGCCGTCCGGCACACCGTGGCACGTGGTGGGAATGTCGACATTAAAGATATCGTCGTGCAAGAACTCGCTGTCCTCGATGGTACCGTCGAGGGCGCGTGCGACCAGGGCGCGCGTGTAGGCAAGCTCGATACGATGGCCCACGCCATAACCGCCGCCAATCCAGCCGGTGTTGAGCAGATAGACGCGGGTGCGACCGTCGGCGATACGCTCGCCGAGCATCTTGGCATAGACCATGGGGTCGAGCGGCATAAACGGCTCTCCGAACAGCGAGGAGAACGTAGGCGTGGGCTCGGTGACGCCGACCTCGGTACCGGGGATCTTGGCGGTGAAGCCCGTCACAAAGTGATACATGGCGGCATCGGCCGTCAGGCGCGAGATAGGCGGCAGCACGCCAAAGGCATCGCAGGTCAAAAACAGCACGACGCTCGGGGTGGTGCCCATGCCCTTGGTCCACGCGTTGGGGATATGCTCGACGGGATAGGCAACGCGCGTGTTGTGCGTGATCGAGACGTCATCGTAGTTGGGCTTGCGGTTCTCGTCGAGCACCACGTTTTCGCAGATCGCGCCAAAGCGAACGGCGTTGAAGATCTCGGGCTCGTGAAACTCGTCCAAGCCCTCGCACTTGGCGTAGCAGCCGCCCTCGATGTTGAAGATGCCCATGTCGGACCAACCGTGCTCGTCGTCGCCGATCAGCAGGCGCGTGGGATTGGCCGAAAGCGTGGTCTTGCCGGTGCCGGACAGGCCAAAGAACACGGCGGTCTCGTGCGTGACGGGATCCATGCTGGCCGAGCAATGCATGGGCAGCACATCGTCCTCGACGGGCAGCAGGTAATTCATGACGCTGAAGATGGACTTTTTAATCTCACCGGAGTAGCCGGTGCCGGCAACCAGAATCACGCGTTCCTGGAAGTTGATGACCACGGCGGCGCTGGAGTTGAGGCCCTTGATGGCAGGGTCGCACTGGTACCCGGGTGCCGCGAGCACGCAAAAGTCCGGCTCGCCGGTGCGCGCAATTTCGCGAGCGAGCGGACGGGCGAGCATCTGCTTAATGAAGAGCGCCTGGCTCGCGCGCTCGCAGGCAACGAGCAGGCGACGCGTGTGGTTGCGGTCGGCACCCGCCATGCCGCGCGTGACGAACACGTCGCGCTCGTTGAGGTAGTCAACGATGCCGGCCTTGATGGCCTCGTAGCTCTCAATCGAAAGCGGGCGGTTGACGGCGCCCCAGGCGATCTTGTCGTGAACATCGGGGGTGTCAACGATAAAGCGGTCGTTGGGAGAACGGCCGGTGCGCTCCCCCGTCTCGATTACCAGCGCGCCGTTGGATGCCATGCGGCCCTCTTCACGGCGGATGGCGTGCTCGACGAGCTCCGCAGCAGGTAGATCGACCAGCAGACGCGGCTGATTCTCGGCGGGATCTTCGACCAGCGTAATACCAAAGTTGGACAGAACTTCTGCAGGGGTAACACCAGGCATGGGGCCTCCTTTAAAAGCGCGTCACGCGGGCGCGGCGCGCACTTTACTCACGTAAAGCCCGTTGTACCCGATATGCAAAAACGTTTTTGCGGCAAGGGCGGCAAGCCCGCCCAACGGTCAAAAATCCCAGGCAAGCGGCCTAGTCATTGGGTAGTCATTGGGGACGTTCTTAAACGACGAGTCGTTGGGGACACTCTTGAACAGGCAACATTCAAGGAGTGTCCCCGGATGCCGGCACAAAAGGAGCGTCCCTAAGTGCCAACTATAGCGGCAAGCCTTGGCCGAGCATGGCGATGGCGCTCATGAGGACCAGCATGCCGGCGGCGTAGGGCAGGACGGCGCCCAGGAGCTCGGCATCCTTGCCGCGCACGTGCACGGCGGCCAGGCCGATGGCAAGCGTCTGCGGCGAGATCATCTTGCCGGCAGCGACGCCAAGCGCGTTCAGCGCGACCATCCAGTAGTCGCTCACGCCCAGCGCGGTGGCAGCCTGGCTCTGGATGGGACCAAACAGCATGCCAGAAGACGTGCCCGAACCGGTCACGAATGCACCGACCGCGCCGATCCACGGAGCCAGAATCGGGTACAGGCCACCGGCGACCGCAATGCAAAACGCGCTGATCGAAGAGATCATGCCCGCATAGCCCATAACCTTGGCACAGCCCAGAACCGAAAGCATGGTAATGACCGTCGGCATCATCTGCTTGACGGTCGCGGCCAGCACCTTGCCCATCATGCGCGGCGAAGCACCCTGAATGGCGCCGCCGACAAACGCCGCCAGGAAAATCCAGACGCCCGGCGTGTTGATCCACGAAAACGTGAGCGTGCCGGGGTTCTCGCCGCAATACACCTGCACCTGGCTCGCAAACGGTGCGAGCGCAGCATGCACGGCAGGCACCAGGTTAGACGTTCCCAACAGCAGCACAAAGATCAGGATGAAGCACGACCAAGCCGAAAGCGCCGACTTAGCGGTGAGCTGCTCGCCGGCCTCGATATTCATGTGGAAGCGTGCGTCCAGATGCCCCGACTTCTCGGCACGTATGGCAAGCGCAGCTGTCAGCGCGAGCGAAACGATGGAACCGACGACGACGGCAAGCTCGGGACCCACAAACATAGCAACGACAAGAGCCGCACCGGCAAAGGACACGCCGGAGAGCACGGCGATGCCCGCCACGCCGTTCAGGCGCTCGGCAACGCCCGCAACATTACCCTGGTCATCGGCGACACGACCCGCAACCAGCACGATAAACAGAGGCATCATCGCAAAGAAAGGCGCCAACTGCACCATCTGAACGGTCGCCAAATGCAGCGGATCCAGGCCCACCAGACCGGCAACGGACACCGTGGGAATGCCAATGGAGCCGTAGGGCGTGGGCACGCCGTTGGCCAGCAGACAGATGAGCACGGCGGGCACGGCCTCAAAGCCCAGGCCCGCGAGCATGCCGGCGGGAATAGCGACAGCGGTGCCAAAACCGGCCATGCCCTCCATAAAGCCACCAAAGCACCAGGCCACAAGCAGCGCCAGAAGACGGCGATCGCTGCTGATGGAGGTGATCATGCTGCCGATCACGTCCATGGCGCCCGTGCGAACGCACAGGTTATACGTGAACACCGCGGCGATGATTACCAAAACGATGGGCCACAGGGCCATCAAAAAGCCTTCGAGCGAGGCGGTCGCGATCTGTGCTGCCGGCAGGTGCCACCATGCGAAGGCAAGCACGCACGAAAGGACAAACGATCCGATGGCGGCTTTCCAAGCTGGCCATTTAAAGCACAGCAGCATCACGACAAGCCAAATGATCGGCACAAGAGCCAGCAAGAATGCGGCGACGTCCATAGGTAGAAGCTCCTTGGTGCCGCGCGGGCGGCATCGTGGTATCACATAACTTCAACAGGATACCGCACGCTCACCGACAATTTACTGCCGCCCCCCGAAAATATTGAACGATCCGTTCAAAAACATGAGTGACACCGTCGCGTCTATACTAGAACGCAGCAATAGAAAGGACCCGCCTTGAGCATCTCGCCCCTCGATAGCATCCGCCGCGCCATCGCCCGCCGCAACGGCATCGCCAACCCCGCCGTATCGGGCGGGGCGCACGGACAGGGCGGACGCATCGAGAATGGCCTCTTCCCCGCCTCGCACACCGCCGAGGAGCTCGCGCGCATCCAAGAGCTGAGTCAGCGCAACGCCGGCGGGCCAAATAGCGGCCAAGCCACACGCCGTCGCCGCGAGCGCGATCGCCAGCCCGGCCCCATCCGCCGCATGGTCAATGCCTGGTGGAACCGCCTGCTCGGCGCCGTCTACGGCGGCGGCTTCTCCACGCAAGAAGCCGAATACGAGGAGCACGCCACCAGCCGCGACTACCTTTGGAATACCCTCGGCACCGCCGTGTGGGGCATGGCGTTTCCGCTGCTCACTATCGTGTCCACGCAACTCGTGGGCGCCGAAGAAGCCGGCAAGTTCTCCATCGCCTTTGTCACCGGCACGCTCATCATGATCGCGTGCAACTACGGCGTGCGCAATTTTCAGGTCTCGGACATCGACGAGAAGGCGTCCTTTGCCTCCTACCAGCTCAACCGCTGGCTTTGCGGAGCTCTCGCCCTAGGCTGCGGCCTCATGTACAGCAGCGCCCGCGGCTACGACGCGCACATGGCGACGATCGGCCTGGGCGTCTACCTGTATAAGGTGATCGACGGCATCGCCGACGTGTACGAGGGCCGCCTGCAGCAGGCCGACAAGCTCTACCTAGCCGGCATGAGCCAAACGCTGCGCTCCGTCAGCGTCATCGCGGTCTTTAGCGCGGCACTGTTCCTCACGCGCAGCATGCCCATCGCGGCCATGGCCATGGGTGTCACAGCAATCGCCTCGCTTGTGCTGGTCACCGCCCCACTCGCCCTACTCGAGACCGAAAAATCGCGTCGCGTGAGCATACGCGAAGTCGGCCGCCTCTTTGCGCAGTGCGCCCCGCTCTTTGGCGCGCTCTTTTTGTTCAACCTTATCGAGAGCATGCCCAAGTTTGTGATGGAAGGCACGCTGGCCTACAAATATCAGCTGTACTTTAATGCCCTATTCTTTCCGGCGCAGGCCATTTTGCTGAGCATTGGATTTATCTATAAACCGCAGCTCTTACGCTTGTCGAGCATTTGGGCTAACCCGCGCAAGCGTCGCCGCTTTGACTTAATTATTGTCGCCGTCATGGCGCTGATCTTGGGTTTCACTGGCGCATGCGCCGCGTTTATGGCAGGCCCCGGCATTCCCCTTATGAGCTTTATGTACGGCCTCAACTTTGAGCGCTACCGCACATTGGCGCTGCTGATGGTCGTCGCCGGCGGCATCACCGCAGCCATCGATTATATCTACGCCATTATCACAGTGCTGCGCCACGCCGGCGATGTCACCAAGATCTACCTCATTTGCTTTGCCGTGAGCGTGGTGGTACCGATGGTCCTCATCAACCTACTGGGGCTGATGGGTGCCGTCGTGAGCTACCTGCTCATCATGGCCCTACTGCTGGTGCTATTGATTGTCGAGTACGCCCACATTCGCCAGCGCATAGAACGAGCCCGCAACCCGTACGGTGTCTAATTAGCTGCCTCGGCCACCGGAATTTGCGATGGAATTACCCGGGCTGGGGTCTTGTTGCGGACAATATACATCACGCAAAACTAAGTGAGTAGACTTTTACCGAATCCCCGACCACACCGACAAAGCACAAGTCTGTGACCTGCGGTTTTATTGAGGCAAACATGTTGGGTGCTCGGCATTTCCAAAAAAGTCTACTCACTTAGCCAGCGGGCAGCCAAATGATTACTTAATCCCCGTCCCAGAAAAATCATTTGATGGGCAGAAGGGCAAAAGTAGTCAAAAAAGCCCCGTCCCAAATTAGCTACCCTTTGCACCGATTACTCGCCAGGGAGAATGTTTGCATAGAACTCGGCCCCGTCGTCCAGGCGCAGAATGCCTACACGGCCGAACTCGGAGCCGGTGGCGGCGGCACAGTCGATGTCGATGCGGTCGGGAACGCCGGCGGTATCCTCGCCGCCCAGGCGCACAATCTGCCCGCGGCCCGACTCCTCATCGAGCCCTGCCAGGCCGCCAACCTCGCAATAGCGCCCCAGCGACACCGTGGGCGTGTGGCCACTCACCACGACCGGACCCTTGCCCTCGGCAGAAAGCAGCCCCGTCGGGGCATCCCAATAGCCATGCCGAATCCACAGCAGGTCATCGGACGACTGCACGGCGAGCATTTGCTGCAGCAGCTCGCTATCGGCATCGACGGCTCCCCTGCCATCAGCGCAATCGACACCATGCTCAAGCAAAAACGCACGCGCCGCCTCGGTCTGAATGCCGGCGTGCACCAGCAGATACGGACGCTCGGCAGTCTCTGCCACCGCATAGAGCGGCAGGGCGGCAGCCCAGCGCACCAGCTCCTCGTATGCCTCAAACTCCATTTCGTTGAGCTGCTGGCGCGTGGTCCATCCGCCGTTGATATCCCAGGTCTCGGCATCAAGCGGGTCCTGGCCAATGATCGCGTCGAGCATAATCTGCTCGTGGTTACCCTTAAGCACGCGAGCGTTGGGCAGCGAGCGCACCAAGTTAATGACGCCGACCGGGTCGGGACCGCGATCGACCATGTCGCCCAACACGTACAGCGTGTCGTCGGACGCCAGCGAGATCTTGGAAAGGGCCTCGTCCAGCGCGCGCACGTGCCCGTGAGCATCGGATGTCACATAGATCGCCATGGAACGCCTTTCCCTGCATTACGGCCGAAGCCCGGAGCCACAACTAAAACTTCAAGTTGAACTTAAACGTTACCCATTGTACTCCGTTGCAATAAAGCTGGGAAGTAGATACGAGCCGCCGCCAATAGTCTAGAAAAACGGCTCCGCCTTTGACGATATCACGAACGCCCTCCGTTCAACCCATAAACCCACCATCTTTTGGTACAAATAACCGCAGACAACTGACCGTGCCACGCCAACCTCCCAGGAGCGGACACTATCCATGAACCAGATACTTCTTTTTATCGGCCTCGTCATCATTTTGTGCCTGACCATCAAACCCGTCGGCAAAAAGCTTCCCTTCCCCACCCTGCTCATCTTTATCGCGCTGGGCATGCTGTTGGGCGTCAACGGCCTGGCTCACATCGACTTTAACGACTACGCGCTTACCGAAACCGTCTGCAGCACGGCGCTGCTGTTCATCATGTTCTACGGCGGCTTTAACACCAATATCGACCGCGCCAAACCTGTCGCCGCACCCGCGGTACTGCTGAGCACGCTCGGCGTCGTCATTACCGCCGGCATCACGGGCGCCTTTGCACACTTCGCGCTAGGCTTCGACTGGATCGGCGGCCTGCTGCTGGGCTCGGTCGTGGCGTCGACCGACGCAGCGAGCGTCTTTAGCGTGCTGCGCGAGCACAACCTGTCGCTAAAGGGCGGCACCGACTCGCTGCTCGAGGTCGAATCAGGCTCCAACGACCCTGTCGCCTACATGCTCACTGCCGTGCTCGCCACCCTCGCGGCGGGCGGCGACATTAACATCCCTGTGCTGCTGGCCAAGCAGATCATCCTGGGTGTGGGCCTGGGCCTTGCCATCGGCTGGGCATCGGGCCGCCTGATTGAGCGCGCACACGCAACGGCCGAGGGCGCGCAGACCATCTTTTTGTTCGCCGTGGCGATCGTCGCCTACGCGCTGCCGAGCTATCTGGGCGGCAACGGCTTTTTAGCCGTGTACCTTGCCGGCATCGTGCTAGGCGCGAGCGACATCACCGGTAAGGTCGAGCTGGCGCACTTCTTCGACACCCTCACCGAGATGGCCGAAATGACCATCTTCTTTTTGCTCGGCCTGCTCGTGACGCCCGCCCGCCTGCCGCAAATGCTGCTACCGGGCCTGGCACTCATGGCGTTTATGCTCTTCGTGAGCCGCCCCATCGCCGTCGGTCTGCTCCTGGCGCCCTTTAAGACAAACCCCCGCCAGGTAGCGCTCGTAAGCTGGGCGGGCCTACGCGGCGCGGCTTCGGTCGTCTTTAGCCTCTTTGCCGTGGTGGCCGGCGTTCCCGGTGGACATGACCTGTTTGACCTGGTCTTTGTGATTGCCGTGTCGAGCATTGTGGTGCAGGGTTCGCTACTGCCGGCGGTGGCGAAGAAACTCGACATGATCGATGCAGCAGGCGATGTACGCCGCACGTTTAACGACTACCGCGACGAGGACGGCATGTCGTTTGTTAAGCTCAAGGTTGGCGCGGGGCATCCGTTTGCCGGGCGCTCGCTTGCCGATATTGGCAACGCTACGAACATGCTCGTCGTCCTGGTGCTGCGCGATGGCGCGCATCCGGTACTGCCCAACGGGGATACTGTGATCAAGGAAGGTGACCTGTTGGTGATGGCTGCCCCGACGTTTGAAGAGCGTGCCGAGGTTACGCTGCGCGAGGTCACCGTGACACCCCACGGTCGCCTGGCGGGGCTGCGCCTGCGCGACGTGCCGCAAGGCAAGCACCCGTTTATCGTCGTGATGCTCAAGCGCGATGGCCAAACGATCATCCCCGACGGCAACACCCATATATACGCCGGCGACAAAGCCGTCATCGCCACCCTGGCGTCGTAGCGGCCAGGGGCAGCCGTCCCGAATTGGCTACATTTGAGCACCAATCGCCCCGGCTGGGGTCTCGTTGCGAACAATTAGCGCCTCTCAAAACTAAGTGAGTAGACTTTTGCCGAATCGCCGACCATGTCACCAAAGCACAAGTCTGTGACCTGCAGGTTTATTGAAGCAAATTAGTCGTGTGCTCAGGATTTCCAATAAAGCCTACTCACTTAGCCAGCGAGCAGTCAAAATAGAACGGTCGTGAGCTCATTAGACTCCATTGCAACGGCTTATCGTGCATTTTCGCGCAGCTGCGGATGCAGGCGCCCTATGCCAAATTAGCTACCCTTGTCACATTCCTAGTCATCGTCGACGGCAAAATCACGGAGGTCGAGGCCTTCGCGTTCGGCTCGGTCTAGAAGCTCTTGAGGGGACTCATCCTCGATATCCACTACGTCGAGCATGGCAGCCGGAAAGCCCACGCCCACTGCACTCCCCGCGCGATCGAGCAGGCTCTCGCGCAGTTGGTCTACGTCCACATCGATCTTCATGGTGTAACCTCCCACCGGGGAATCGCGTCCAAACAAACCGCACATCCCAAATGATGTGCAATAAACCCCAGATACGGTCATAATAAAATAATGAACATCTGGGAGGTTGCGGACGATGGATAAGCTCGATGCCATGACGGAACAAGTCAGAGATTTTTGCGACGATCGAGGCTGGCGCAAATATCACACGCCAAAAGAGCTTGCCATCGGCATGGCGACTGAGTCCTCCGAGCTCCTTCAGCTCTTTCGTTTTATGAGCGACGAGCGCATTGCAGAAATGTTCGAAGACACCGAGCAGCGCCAAGTCATCGAAGACGAAATTGCCGACATGCTTCTTTTCCTCCTGCGTTTTGCCGATTTAAATAGAATCGATCTCCCAGCTGCGCTCTCGTCCAAACTCAAACGCAATGGCGAGCGCTACCCCATCAACGCATCATCCAACGAATACAGAAAGGCGGGCCACCGTGAGTAATGAGTTCGCCCTTCGGCAATACACGCTTCCCCTGCCCCAGCCCTTTGAGACAAGCGAATCGCTTCAGGACTTTGGAACGCCAAAGCCTGGAGCCCATCATGACGAAAGTTGGCCCGTCCTTTACATTCTTACCAACAGCAGAAACAAGACGGCATACATCGGCCAAACAACCAACTACCAGCGCCGTATGAAACAACACGCTGCAAACGTGGACAAGGATTTCGATCGAACACTTCTGATCGACAACCCTACATTCAATCAATCAGCGACATTTGAGTTTGAAAACAGGCTCATCGAACTGTTCTGTGCCGACGAAAAATACCAGGTCACCAATGCCAACAACGGCTATGCCCAATTCGATTATTTTGAGCGGCCTCAATATCGCCAGAAGTTCCGAGACCTCTGGACAAAGCTTCGCGAAGAAAACTACGCGATTCATCCGATTGAAGAGCTCGAGAACTCCGATCTGTTCAAGTTCTCGCCTTTCAAGACGCTTACGCCCGACCAATACGAAACGATCGAGACGATTTATAAACGTCTCGAACAGGAGCATGAAGACACAAAACATGGCGGCTCAAAAAGAGAACGTATAACCGTCGTGAATGGCGCGCCGGGAACAGGTAAAACAATCCTCGCCATTAGTCTCATGTTCAAAATCAAAAATGAGCCCAACCTTTCCGGCCTGCGAGTCGGTTTTGTCACCCCGATGGATTCTCTGAAGAAGACCCTCAGGAAACTCACGCACTTCCTTCCAGGGCTAAAGCCTGGCGATATCTTGAGCCCCAGTGACGTAACCAAAAATGATCGTTATGACATCCTACTTGTCGACGAAGCACATCGACTGGGTAATTATCTAAGCATGGGCGCCGGCATTGGGGCTTTTTACAACACCTGCGATCGCCTCGGCCTTCCGCATACGAGCAACCAGGTTGACTGGATATTCAAATGCTGTGACAAGGCGTACCTGTTCTACGACCCCAAACAGCAGGTTCGCGCATCCGGACTCAATCGAGACGGCCTTGAGCAGCGACTCAATCAGCTCGAAGAAGCGGGCATTGAAACTGAAGAGTTCAGCCTAAGCACACAAATGCGCGTACGCGGTGGTGACGAATACCTCGATTTTGTCTATGACTTACTCAACAACAAGGCGTTTATGCATACCGGCATGAAGTTCAACGAACTCTTTTCATCGGAGCCTTACGATTCGCGAGCCGGGGATCCGGACAGCGATATCCCCAGATACCAGTTTGGAATCGTCGACCGATTTGAGGATTTCTGTTCCCTGCAGCAAGCCAAGGAAGAAGAAGTTGGTCTATCCCGCATGACGGCAGGCTTTGCGTGGAAGTGGGAAACGAAGAAACACAAAAACGCTTTCGACATCGTCATCGAGGGTATCCCCAAACGCTGGAACTCAACCCAAAAGGATTGGGTTAATTCTGCCAACGCCGTCAACGAGGTTGGATGCATCCACACGGTGCAGGGCTACGACCTCAATTACGGATTCGTCATTCTGGGGCCAGACATTTACTACGACACCGATAAAGGAGCCGTCTGCGTTAACAAAGCGAACTTCAAAGATGCCGTCGCAAAGAAAAAGGCGAGCGAAGATGAGCTACGGAAGATTATCGTCAACGCCTACTATGTCCTCATGACGCGTGGCATGCTGGGAACGTATCTCTATGTGTGCGACCCCGCGCTCAAGGAGTATTTGTCGCGGTATATCCCGGTGATTTAGACGCAGGACAGACGTCGCAAATCTAAGGCGTTACTCAAACGTTAAACACACGAACATATTTTCGTGTTTTATACTTGAGCTAGACAACCACAGCATGGTATAAAAGAGCTGCGTTCCGCTATGGAGGGCAGTCAAGGGCCGGGGGATCCCCCCGGCATTTTCTTTTTTGAAAGGCTGTTTCATGAACGAACTGCCCGCATTCCCCGACAAATCAAGGCGCCGCCCAGAAAAGATCAACTCGAGCGACGAGCGGGCACGAGTCCAGCAATCCATCGCCCGCGGCTACGATGACCTCGTCAACGGCCGCATGCGTCCTTGGAAACAAGCAAAAGCAGAGGCAGATCGGATGCGAGCCATCAGGTAAGGTCACCCCTCCCCCATGTAACCATCCTGTAAATCATAGCGGCGCGGTCGAGTTTTACCGTGATGCGGTCGCGCCGGGCGCTCCACTGTGCTAAAGTATCCCGAACGTTCAAACGACTACGAGGGGAACTAGAAGATGGCACGTGTGCACAACTTCTCAGCTGGCCCGGCCGCACTGCCCACAAGCGTGCTCGCCGAGATCGCCGACGAGATGATGGACTACCGCGGTTGCGGCATGTCCGTGCTCGAGATGAGCCATCGATCTAGCATGTACCAGCAGATCATCGACGACGCCGAGGCAACCCTGCGCCGCCTGCTGAGCATCCCCGACAACTACCGTGTCCTGTTTTTGCAGGGCGGCGCCACGCTGCAGTTTGCGGGCATCCCCATGAACCTCATGCGCCGCGGCCGCGCCGGCTACGTCGTGACCGGCAACTTCGCCAACAAGGCGTACAAGGAGGCCGCCAAGTACGGCGAGGCCGTGCTGCTCGCGAGCTCCAAGGACACCAATTTCGACCGCATTCCCACCATGGCCGACATAAACGCGCGCATTGCCGCCGAGGCCGCGGGCGACGGGCTCGACTACGTCTACATCTGCCAGAACAACACCATCTTTGGCACCATGTACCACGAGCTGCCCGCTTGCGGCGATGTGCCGCTGGTCGCCGATGTCTCGAGCTGCTTCCTGTCGCAGCCGCTCGACGTTGAGCGCTACGGGCTCATTTACGCCGGCGCGCAGAAAAACGCCGGCGCCGCGGGCGTGACCGTGGTTATCGTGCGCGACGACCTCATCGCCGATGGCCCCGCCTTTGCGCAGACGCCGCAGTACCTGGACCTTAAGACCCAGGCCGCCAAGGGCTCCATGCTCAACACGCCCAACACCTTTGGCATCTACGTGTGCGGCAAGGTATTCCGCTGGGTGGAGCAAGCCGGCGGACTAGCCGCCATGGCCGAGCGCAACTGGGCCAAGGCCAACCTGCTCTATGACCAGCTCGAGCACAGCGAGCTGTTCCATGGCACCACGCAGGCCGACAGCCGCTCCATCGCCAACGTAACCTTCCGCACCGGCGACGCCGATCTCGACGCGGCCTTTGTCGCCGGCGCGGCCGAGCACCAGATTCAAAACGTCAAGGGCCATCGCCTGGTGGGCGGCATGCGCGCCAGCGTCTACAACGCCGTAACCATGGAAGATGTGCAGGCACTGGCCTCGTACATGAAGGACTTCGAAGTGCAGCATAGTTTGAGTCCGCGATCTAACTAGCCCGCAACCCGCGGGCCGACCAGCCACTTCAAACCACTTGTTATAAACAAACCCGCTAAGGAGTTTTTCATGCGCAAGATCAAAACCATCGACGACATAACCAAAGACGGCAAGGTCGAGTTTGGCGAGGGCTACGAGTTTGTGGGCACCGCCGAGGAGGCCGACGCCATCCTGATGCGCTCCACCGACCTGCACGGCTACGAGCTGCCCGAGGGCATCCGCGCCATCGCCCGCTGCGGCGCCGGCGTCAACAACATCCCCGTCGAGGAGTACGCCAAGAAGGGCGTCGTCGTCTTTAACTCCCCCGGCGCCAACAGCAACGCCGTCAAGGAGCTCGTCCTGGGCATGCTGGTGCTCTCGAGCCGCGGCGTGGTGCAGTCGATGAACTGGGTGCGCGACAACGCCGACGACCCCGAGATTCAGGTCGACGCCGAGAAGGCCAAGAAGGCCTTTGTGGGCCGTGAGCTCAAGGGCAAGCGCATCGGCGTCATCGGTCTGGGCAACGTGGGCTCCAAGGTCGCCAACGCCTGCGTCGATCTGGGCATGGACGTCTACGGCTACGATCCGTTCATTTCCGTCGAGCACGCATGGGTGCTGAGCCGCGAGGTGCAGCGCGTGGGCACGCTCGAGGACCTCTGCCGCGGCTGCGACTACCTCACCGTACACGTGCCCAGCAAGGCCGACACCATCGGCATGATCAGCACCGAGCAGATCGACCTGCTGGCCCCGGGCGCCGTGCTCATCAACTATGCGCGCGAGACCATCATTGACGAGGACGCCGTCGACGCCGCCCTGCGCGCGGGCAAGCTGAGCTGGTTTAGCTGCGACTTTGCCACGCCCAAGACCGTCAAGATGCCCAATACGTTTATCACCACGCACTCGGGCGCCGGCACCGGCGAGGCCGAGGCCAACTGCGCCGATATGGCCATCAGCGAGCTCAAGGATTACCTGGAGAACGGCAACATCGCGCACAGCGTCAACTACCCCGCCTGCAGCATGGGCAAGGCGCGCGCCGCAAGCCGCATCGCCTGCCTGCATGCCAACGTGCCCAACATGATCGGCCAGATCACGGCAATCCTGGCCAAGGACAACGCCAACGTGCAGCGTATGACCAACGAGTCCGCCGGCGAGAACGCCTACACCATGTTCGACACGGACGAGCACCTAGATAGCAGCACCATCGAGGCGCTCAAGCAGATTCCGTCGATGTATCGCGTACGCGTGATCAAGTAGCGTCGGCGCCAAGCCTGCCAGACAGGCAATGAAGCTCATTCGGCCCCCGTTTTCGCGAAACGGGGGCCGATTTCGTTGCTCCGGCTGGTTTTGAAAATGCTACCCAGAATAAGTTTTTTCGGATAATAGACAGTACTACCCAAATCACTGAGCGCACCTACTCTGATAAACAGCTTTATCAGGGACTTTAGTAGGTAAAAATCGATCTCTATATGCCAAATTTAAGGTGACTGTCCATTTTCCGAAATAACTTGTTCTGGGTAGCGTTTTTAAAGCCTATTTCAAAGACCAACTGAAGCCTTTTCGTAACCAAGCCCTAGCTCACGCGACCGTTTTCCACCAGCGCGGCTACATTCCCGCCCAATCGATAAAAATCTCCTCACGAAGCCGCCGTTCGAGCTCCTGCTGCCGCGGCGTCTTGTCTTTCAACGGCACATCAAGATAGGACATGATGAGTTCCATCACCACGCGGAAGGCATCGGAGTCGACCAGCTGACCATAGGTCATCAGAACGACAGGATATCCCATCGCTTGAAGGGCCGTCGTTCGATCGGAGTCCGAGATCTTGGATTCTATGGATCCGTGAATGGCTTTACCTTGACATTCAACCAGGCACTCTCTGCTGCCGTCCTTATTTGACAGCAGGATATCGGCGTAGCGCCTATCAAGCCCCGAAATCAGGCGGGCGCTGCGCGTCATGCGAATCTCGACGTTATTGGTAAGGCGCAGCCCTTCGCCGCCGCGCAACCTCGTAAGGCCAAACAGCATCGAAGCCTGGACCTCGAGCGGCGATGCCACAACCCCCGTAATGCATTTCGCGGCACGCGTGAACGATTTAGCACCGCGGAGCCCCTGGATCTTATTGGCGAACTCTGTAAGTTCAGAGAGCTCAATCAAGGGCGGTCGTTTCCACAGGTCCGTTGGATTCCCCGAGGCATCCTTTACGTTTTCCCAGCCCAACCGTGCGTCACCCCACCGGCTCCCATACGCCTGCTCAAGTGCCGACTTTACCTGAGGCGCAATCTTGCACACGGCAAAGGTGCCGCACATCTCATACATGCACATGATCAGGCGCTCATTTGAGACCGAGGAAGCCAGGGTCAGCAGGGTAAAGAGCGGAGACGCAACATCAAGGCCAAACTCTGTCTGCCGCACGGAGCCAAACGGCCTCTCCCCGTTCCAGACATGCCTGACAATTCGACCGCCCTTACGCCCGCAGCCGCCCCGCGCCAACACGTGTAACGGAGTGCCCAGGAAATACTTGACAAGCGGATGCTCACAAAGATGCTCCCTGCGCGGATCGTCCGCAGAATCGGGCAGGTCCGGCATTATTGCCAAGACCTGCGGAGGTATCCGGTGATACCGAAAGGCAGATATGTCGCACAGCATGTCATCCATGAAGGATACCTACCCATTGCGTCGTTTGAGAGCCTGCCCGGACGCCAAACGCGATGGCTCGGCCTGCGAACGGTTAATACTGCTACGCACACGTCGCGAATCCTCCAGGTGGCTTACAATCGGTTTTGGAAGCAAACTGATTGTGAGGTTACATATGGTTGATGAAAACTTTGCCTGGCGGCTTACGCAGGAGCTCGTGAAGATTGATAGCTCGGACCCGGGCGCCTACGAAGGCGAGATCGAACACTTCATTAAGAGGCTCATTGAACAGCAGCTGGCGCAGCTTGATAGTCCTGCGCTCGATGCCGTGCAGGTTGCAGAGCTCGAAGTACTCCCCGGGCGCCGCAACCTTATGGTCACCGTGCCGGGTGTGAGCGACGAGGCGCGACTCGTCTACATCTGCCATATGGATACCGTCACCCTAGGAGATGGCTGGGACGCGGACACGCCGCCGCTTGGGGCGGTTGTGCGCAACGACAAACTCTATGGCCGGGGCGCCTGCGACATGAAGGGTGGTCTGGCTTGCGCCATTGCCGCGCTTATCCACGCACTCGAGCGCGTGGCGGCAGAGGGCGAGCTGCCCCACCGCGGCTTCTCGCTTATTTGCTCGGTCGACGAAGAGGACTTTATGCGCGGCTCCGAGGCGGCCATCGATGCCGGCTGGGTCGGCTCGCGCGAATGGGCGCTGGACACCGAGCCCACCGACGGACAGATTCAGGTGGCGCACAAGGGTCGCACATGGTTCGAGATCGAGATGACCGGCGTCACGGCGCATGCGAGCCAGCCCTGGAAGGGAGCGGATGCCGTCGCCGCCATGGCCGAGGCCGTATGCTCGCTTCGTCGCGCGTTTGCGGCGCTGCCCGCACATGAGGAGCTGGGTCCTTCGACCATCACGTTTGGACAGATCGAGGGCGGCTACCGCCCCTATGTCGTGCCCGACCACGCCAAGGTCTGGGTCGATATGCGCCTGACGCCGCCGACCGATACGGCCGCCGCGACGCGCATGGTAGAGCAGGCCATCGCCGGCGCCGAAGCCGCAATCCCCGGTTGCCATGGAAGCTATACCGTGACAGGCGACCGCCCCGCCATCGAGCGCGATCCGGTCTCTCCCCTTCTAGCCGCGCTCAAGCGCGCCGCCGATGACGTGACAGGCGCGGAGGCGAGCGTCGGCTTCTTTACCGGCTACACCGACACTGCCGTCATTGCCGGCAAGACGGGTAACCGCAACTGCATGAGCTATGGCCCAGGCTCGCTCGCGCTCGCCCATAAGCCCAACGAATATGTGCCCCACGCCGACATCGTTCGATGCCAGCGGGTGCTGATCGCGCTCGCCGACAACACGCTCTGGGGCGCGAATAGCCAAGTTGGGGCATAATAAGCCGCGAACAAACCGACTCGCGCGTTAGGACTGTCCATGAAAGCTCTTCCGTTTCCCTGCATCCGCCCGGCTCAGGACCGTGCGCTCGAGGCGCTGCCTGCGATGGACGGCATTCTGAGTGACAACGAAGCCCTGCGCGGTGCGATTGCCGATGGGCTCATGCTCAAGGATCCAGGTGCGGCATACTACGTGTACGAGTGCTCGGGAGAGCCGGGACGCGTAACGGGTGTCGTAGCGATCTGCCCGGTCGGCGTACTGACGGGTAGC
The DNA here is from genome assembly GCF_052122015.1 of Collinsella sp. LCP19S3_A6. Classification (NCBI taxonomy): domain Bacteria; kingdom Bacillati; phylum Actinomycetota; class Coriobacteriia; order Coriobacteriales; family Coriobacteriaceae; genus Collinsella; species Collinsella sp. LCP19S3_A6. The sequence goes on along the minus strand of NZ_JBQKDD010000002.1, from coordinate 204,273 downwards.
GACGAGGCTGCCGCCGAGAGCGTCGACGCACTCGCCGCCGCGCGCGCGATCACCGAGCTCAAGGTGCAGCCGCGCCCCGTGTCGCTCGCCTACGAAGCCTCGCCCGTCATGGATATCATCCTTGGCGCCGCCAAAGAGGGCGCATCGCTCTACGCCGTCACCGATCCCGCAGGCATCACGCATCGCGTATGGGAAGTCAAGCGCGAGGACGCCGTTGCCGCCATCCGAGCCATGCTCGATCAGGCACCGGAGCCGGCGCCGGCAGACGACCCCGCCTACGCTGCCGCGCTGGCAGGGGCGGCGCAGCTCCTGGCAGACGAGGCCCGCGCAGCCGGCACCTACACGGGCAAAGAGCCGTTCAACTTTACCGTGGCCGTGCTGTTCCCCGCCGCGCAGGTCAGCGGCGGCGCGCCGCAGGTTCCGACGGGTCTGCTCACCCACCAGATCGCACGGTTCTAGCGAACTCAAACGCGAAGCAGGAAAACCCAGCATCCAAACAAACAAGGGGCGGAGATGCAATGCCCGTGCATGCATCCCCGCCCCTTTCGCATCAAACAATTACGCCGGCAAACCGCGCCGCGCCCGCGCTACCCGCGCTGTGGGCCCGCTGCCGCCACGAGCGGCTCTAGCCCCAGCTCACGCGCGTAATCCTCCTGCGTAAAGACTTCGACCAGTTCAAACGTATCGGTTGCATCGTCAAACGCAAAATGCAGAACCGAGCAGTTGCCCGGCACGCGCTCGCGCTCGTCGGCCGCCGCTCCCCTAGAGTGGTCCAAAAACTCCTTGATGGCCGAGGCATGGCTCACCGCGAGCACGCACGAATGGTCCGGGCGTCGCATAAGATCGGTCAACGTCGTCACCATGCGCTCACGTACCTGCATCTGGCCCTCACCGCCAAACTGACGATAAAAGTCACGCCACGGACGCTCGGGCATCAGCATCACGCGCTCGGCCTCAAAGTCGCCAAAGAACCACTCGCGCAGGCCATCCAGACGCTCGTAGGCAAGGCCCGGCCACAGGCTGGCGATAGTCTGCTCGGTGCGGTGCAGCGTCGAGGTGTAGGCGTGATCGGGCTCAACGCCACGCGCACGCAAGAACATACCGGCACGCGCCGCCTGCTCGCAGCCCAACTGCGTGAGCGGCGAATCGCTCCATCCCTGAATAATGCGTTTAAGGTTGAATATTGTCTGTCCATGACGGACCAGATACAGATCTTTGTTCATAGGGGTCCTTTCGTTCGTTACCAATCAAGGAGCGAAAACGCCCCGTCGCAATAGCCAAAATGAAGCACGGCACCGTTGTCGGGCTGCTCTCCCCCGCCGGTCACGCATCTAAGAAACTCCTGGCAGGCAGAGCCATGAGAGACCGCAAGCACACGATCGTGCTGCGGTCGGGCCATAATACGGGACAGCGCCGCGACCATGCGCGCCCGAAGCTCGCCTTCCGACTCGCCACCAAAGGCCACCGGATAATCGCCCCAGGGCTGCGGCGGCATATCGCGATTTGATGTGCCCTCCAGCGTGCCCAGGCGCCACTCGCGCAAATCATCGACCGGCTCTATGGGAAGATCCTCGCCAACGATCAGCTCGGCCGTGTGGCGCGCCCGACCCAACGGAGACGAATACGCGTGGTCAAAGGAGATGCCGCGCGCCTCAAACGCCGCGCGCGTCGCCAGTGCCTGCTCGCGCCCGCGCTCCGTGAGCGGCGAGTCTTGCCAGCCCTGCAAAATGTTCTGCACGTTAAGCTCGGTCTGCCCATGCCGAACCAAATACAGATCGGACACACGCCCTCCCCTCGCACCGCCACAAAGGGGACAGGCGCCTTTGTGGTGGTTTGCCGCCGGATCGCGCCGCAACGACGCAACTACACCAGCACGTCGGCAAGCGGACGCTTGGGCACGTGATGCACCTGCGCCTCGTCGCGCCAGTAATTAATTGAACCGTCGGGGTTGGAATCGATCGCGTCGATAACCTGGGTCTCGGCCGGCACGCCAAAGGCCATGATCAGCTTGAGCTCGTACTTGTCGCCGTCGAGCCCCATCGCATCGATCGCGCGGGGCGTAAAGGCCTTGAACATGCAAGCCGCCACCTCGGGCGTTGCGCTGCGCGCGGCGAGCATCATCGTCTGAGCCGCGATGCCCGTGTCGACCTCGGTGATAGGCGCGGCGGGCTTGCCGGGAACGGTGCGCTCGGCAAGAATTGCAATGTAGCCGGTCGGACGCTCGCCCTCGACAGGACCCGGCCAGTCCTTGAGCGCCCCGGCCCATGCAAGCTCGTCAAACACGCGAGCGCAGTCCTCGGCACCGCTCACCACATGAAAACGCAAGCGCTGGGCATTGGCGCCACAGGGGACCAGGTGCGCCAGCTCTGCCAGCTCGAGCAAAAACTCGCGCGGCACGCGCATGGACTCGTCAAAACGGCGGCATGTGCGGGCGCGACGGACCAGCGCATCAAACGCATCCAGGCCAAGCTTTTCGCAACCCTGCTTTGCCATCGACTCGGCGCTCGAAGGCGCCGCGGGAACAGCTTCGTTCATAGGGACCCCCAATAAAAGCCAATTGTTCTTAGGAAAATCTAACCTAAAACGCAGGCAATAACGAACAGAGCTGCAATGTTCTACACCTGTTGAATAGAAAATCGCGACGTGGGGAACAACGGAAACAAATCGGGGCCTTTGAGTTGCGTTTCGCCCTCCCCGGCCCATACGCCAGCTCCTTTAGGCGATACTGGTTGTAACGATCACGGCTTACGCCGTACGGAAAGGAGGCCTCATGGGCATCTTTAAGAATGACGACCAACAATCGAGTCTGTTTGGATTTGACGAGAAAAGCATGGCAGGCAAGGCGATTAAAGCCGTGCGCTGGATCTACGCCGCCACGGGTGTCATCGCGCTCATCGCCGGCATCGCGCTGCTGTTTGCACCCGCTAAGACCCTCGTCTTTTTGACGACCGTACTGGGCTTCTACTTTGTGATCACGGCTGGCGTCAGGCTGTTCACCGCCATTTTTGAGCCGCTGCTGCCCGCCGGCTGGCGCGTCACGAGCATCCTCGCCAACCTGCTCATCATCTTGGGCGGCGTGGTGATCCTACGCAACCAGGCGCTTTCGACCGCGACGCTCAGCACGCTTGTGGTGGTCGTGGCCGGCTTTGGCTGGATTGTCGAGGGCATCATGTCGATTCTGGAGTCCGAGCTTTCTTCCAACCGCGCCCTCGCCATCCTGAGCGGCGCGCTCTCCATCATCGCCGGCGTGTTCGTGTTCATCTATCCGCTGTGGTCGGCAAAGATGCTCGTCATCTTTACCGGCGCTGCGCTCCTGGTGTTTGGCGTGACGCTGGTTATTCGCGCTATCCGCTTTGGCAAGCTGGTGCACTAGATGCCGCGAACGCTGTTAATTGATGCCGACGCCTGCCCGGTCACGCGTGAGTCGATCGACTGCGCGCGACGGGCGGGTGTTGCCGTGGTTGTTGCCGGTAACAGTACGCAAAACCTGGAGCGGCACATTCGCCGTGACGACCCGCGCGATGCCGAGCACGCGCGACGTGGCTTTTGGGTCACAACGCTCGACGTGAGCGTAGGCGCCGATAGCGCCGACTTTGCCATTATCGAGCGTCTGCAGGCAGGCGATGTGGTCGTGACGCAGGACATTGGCCTGGCGAGCATGGTGCTCGGTCGCGATGCCGCCGCTATCGGCGTGCGCGGGCGCGTGTACGACAAAGCCACCATCGATATGCAGCTGTTTATTCGTCACGAAGAAAAGAAAGTGCGCCGCGCCGGCGGTCGCACCCGTGGACCGGCAGCCTTCACCAGCGAAGACCGCGCCCGCTTTAAGCGCAACCTCACCGACCTGCTGCGCTAACCAAAGTAGATTTTTGGGACATGCATAAAAATCTACCTTTTTGTTTTGGCGATTGGCGCGCATCCAACGCCGGTCATGGCGGTAGATGTTTGAGGCATGCCCCAGTTTTTACGGGATACCCCAAACATCTACTTAGAGGCCAAAGGCGGAAAGGATAAGGCCCCAGCCGGCGCCGATGACGTACATCATGACCAGGAACACCGCGTTTTCGCGAGCGCTGCGGTTGGTGCGGAACAGCACCAGGTAACCCACGCCGGCAGAAATGAGCGTGCCGGCGAGCATCGGTGCCAGCTGCAGCGCGCCTTCCAGATACAGCTGCGTAATGACCACGCTCGCCGAGCAGTTGGGAATGAGGCCGACAAGCGCCGAACCCAGGACAGCGAGCGTCTCGTTGCCGCGCAGGAACTGCTCGATCGCGGACTCGCCGAAGGTCTCGAGCACAGCGACCAGAATCAGCGTCACCAGGAAAATGAATACCGAAACCTGTACGGTGTGCGAAATCGCGCTGCGGATAATCGACAGGACGGGCGCGCCTTTGTGTGAGTGGGAGTGACCGTGGTGGTGTTCGTGCTCGCCCTCGTGTCCGTGGTCGTGGCCATGTCCGTGGTCACGCTCGTCCTCGTCTTCATCACAACCGCAATGATCGCGCTCGCACAGCTCATGGATGTGGTCGGCGCTCACGCCCGCCTCGGCCACCTCGTCGATGATGTCACCGCCGCTGTGATCGTCATGCGCGCAGTTAACGTGCGCCGGATTGGCAGCGGTTCCCAACACGGTACGGCGGATCGCCGCATGAGCACGGGCGTTGCGACGCAGGCCGCGAATGGCGGCATCCACGATAAAGCCCGTGACCAGCGCGATCAGCGCCTTCGAAGCCAAAAGCATCGCCATGGTCTGCACGGGAACCTGCTCGGCAAGTAGCAGTGGCAGCATCTCGTCGGAGGTCGAGAGAAACACCGCCACCAGGGTGCCCAACGTCACGACGCGACCGGCGTACAGCGTTGCCGCCATCGCCGAAAAGCCACACTGCGGCACCATGCCCAGCAACGAGCCAACCACGGGGCCAGCGGCGCCGGCACGCTTGATGGCGCCGTTGACACGATCGCCTGCCACATGCTCTAACGTCTCGAGGGTCAGATATGTCACCAACAAGAACGGCACCAGCGAGAGCGTGTCCTTGCCGGCGTCGAGCAAAATATCAATCAGCAAATCCATGACGGATGGAACCTTTCGTGTCTTTCGGCAGCATTGTAAAAGTCCTAGCGGTCAACTAGGGTATTGTAGTTGTCCTAGGCGTGATGCCAATAGTTGCCTGTGGTAAACTATCATCTCGCCACATCTCAATGATCCCGAGCCGCACGACGCGGCCCGTCCAAGGAGCAGTATATGAACGTTTCGCAAGCACTCGAATACGAGCGCCAGCCGTTTATCCCCATGTTCATCTATGGCGACCACGCCGCCATGGAGTCCGAGCGTCAAAAAGGCGAAGAGGCCCTCAAGGTGCTCGAGACCGAGTACTTTACCGCCGAGGGCGACCCTGGCTTCGACTTTGCCACCGTGCGCGACCTGGCCGACCGCAACCGCGACCTATGCGACCAGATTGGCGAGGCGCGCCTGCGCAACGTGACGCCCGCGACGCTTTCGCGCGGCCTGTCCGACGCCGATACCTGCGCCGGCATCGGCAAGATGCAAAAGCGCACCGCCGCGTCCGTCATGCGCGAGATCCGCGGCGACCGCGACGCACTCGGCGTGGCGTACGCCCGCAAGCCCATCCAGGGCACGGTGCTCGGTATCGACATCGAGACCACCGGCCGCGCACCCGAGCGCGGCTACATCATCAACGTGGGCTGGGAGATCATGGAGCTCACCAGCGACGCCGTCCCGCACGACGCCGAGGCACACTACTGCGGCCTGCCCGATATCTACCGCGGCGAAGATGTGCCGCTGTCGAATATCCACCACATCACCTGGGACGACATCGACGGCAAAACGCCCTTCCGCGAGAACAAGGAGCTGCAAAAGCAGCTGCTCAAGCTCATGAAGAAATACCCGTACATGGCGCACAACGCCGCCTTTGAGGACAGCTGGTTCAAGATCCATCTGGACGGCTATGCCGAGGCGCGCCGAGCCGGCAAGATTATCGTCATCGACTCGCGCCAGATCTGCCGCAGTCTGGACGCCGACGTGCGCTCGCTCCCCCGCGAGTCCGCACCCGCCGCACTCGAGAACTGGGCACGCCGTCGCGGCACCCTCGCGCCCGACGCCAACGAGCAGCACCTGGGCCTCGACGACACCGACCTCATGCTCCGGACGGTGCAGGCCGAGTTCAACCTCAAGAACCTGTTTGCCAAGTAGATTGCCAAGCAGAGGCGCCATTCGCGAGCAATACTTGCCGGACCATAGCGCCCCGCGCAAAAACGACACGCCGAGGCGCCCCTCTCAAGCGGCGCAAAAACAGGCCGATGTCCAAGCGGATATCGGCCTGTTTTTCGCGCCGTACAACGCGGCCCTCCAGCCCCCGATGTCTAGCCGCCGCATAACCAAGAACTTCATCTGCGCATGTTCAAGCCAAATTGCACATTTTTGTTGACGCCGTCTTTGCATCAAAACGATGCTGACCAGCATCAGTTGTGGAGGTCTGCGTAGCCAGCGAGCTGCGACAATGCTCCAAATAGCATCTTTCTCCATCATTGACGTCAAGCGCTTGGACAGCTTTTGTTATGCCGCGCCATTTTGCCTTGGCGTTCATTGCGAACCCCGCCGCCTGGTCTGCCATGCTATCTGTATGAGTATCGTGCTTTCACATAACACGGCAAAAGCGGTCTACCAAGCCGCATACTCGGTATCCGCAATTGGCACCGAGCCCTGCAGCCCTGCCAAGATCTACGGGGCGCGCCCCAGCAAGGAGCTGCTCGACTCTGCCGCCGACTGGCTCGCCAGGCACAACGTCGCTCTGGATAACGATGCCCCGCTCGATACAACGGTGTTCGAGCGCGCAAACGTGCGCAGCATGACGGGCTGCAAGTGCCACGTATCATCCAAGCGATTCGCGGGCTCGCGCTTTATCAAGCTTGCCGACGACATCTATATTGTCGGCGTCGAACTCTGTGCGCTTCAGGCCGCAACCTATCTTCCCTTTCGAGAACTTGTGGAGTACTACTTCGAACTGTGTGGAGCCTATTCCCTTGGGCACGATGCCTCGACATCCTATACCGAGCGCTTCGCGCTCACCTCGACTTCGAGCCTTAAACATTTCTTTAACTCCCTCATCGACTGCAAGGGCCTCGAGCTTGCCCGAAAAGCCATCCAATGCGTGCGGGACGGATGCCGATCGCCGATGGAAACGGCGTTTGTCATGATGCTCACGCTACCCAGGCGCGAGGGCGGTCTTGGCATTAGCGAGATCGAGACCGACTACGAAGTAAAGGTCACAGCTGCCGCAAAGAATCTCACGCGGCGCGAAAAGTTCTATATGGATGCATATCTCAAGCGGTCCCGAACCGACATCGAATACAACGGATTTCAGCACGATGCCGAAGAAGACCGCGCCATTGACGAAGAGCGCAAGAACGCGCTGGCGTCCATGGGCTACGGAATCATTACCGTCAGTCGCTATTCCTTTATGCACGCCAGCACCTTCGCCAGGGTTATGGAGGCAATCCAGCGAAAGGAGGGCATTCGCCCATCGCGCCTGCCCAAAGATTTCGCAATCAAGCAAGAAGAGCTGCGACAATTTGTGCTCAGGAGATTTATCGAGGAAAAGAAGCGTATTGAGGAGCTCCTCCGTCAAGACGCAGCGCAGGGTAATGCACTTGAGCTCGAGCGCGCAGTGCTCGAGGGCATCTCGCTGGACGACCCGACGATCAACAATGTCCCGGCCATCGACGACATGCAAGTCATCGAGCTGGATTGCCCGGAGTTCGCCCAAACAAGCACCTCCACACCCGAAGGCAGGGTGTACGGGGCCAGAAGTGAGGCGGACTGACAGGGTGGGTGCCCCGGCGACGTGCAAAAACGGGAGTTTTCAGCAGAGCCGAGTATCCGAGGGCGGCCGAATTGCCCCATTTTGCACCGAAGCCGCTGTTTTCGATGTAAGTTAGGCAACAGCTGGGGAATATCTATTGCCATTTGCACTCCAGTAAAGCCCTGTGGCGGCAAACGACGCCGTATCATGCAATAAATAACCCCTCGTCGATGCTGAAAACTCCCCTTTTTGCACGTCGCTAGGGTACCCACGTTGGCATCGGCGGCCTTATCAGCACCAACCAATGCCCTTAGCCGCCTCTAGAGCCATCCGATAGCAAAAAATTTCGCAAATTATATTGACATATGAACATGCGCTCATATACTCGGAAGTAAGTTATATGAGCACATGTTCATATGAAAGGATATTGCAATGAGCGAACACGCCGATGAAATAAGGACCGACATCGACACCACCATCGTGCCCGACATCCCCACCACTTGCTCGCCCGAGGACCTTCCCGACGAGGAGCTGCTGTACGACCTTGCCGACTTGTTCAAGGTTTTCAGCGACACCACGCGTATCAAGATCCTCTACGCTCTCATGGGCCGCGAACTCTGCGTGGCAGACATCGCCGAGGCGACTGCGACCTCGCAGTCCGCGGTGTCGCACCAGCTGCGCACGCTCAAACAGTCGCACCTGGTTAAATTCCGGCGCGACGGGCGCAATATCCTCTACTCGCTCGCCGACGATCATGTCTACACCATGCTCAACCAAGGCATGAGCCACATCTGCGAATAGCGACCAACCACGGTACCAGCGCGGTCTGCACCCAAGCCGCAAATACAGGGAAAGGAACCCATCATGAAAAAGCAGTTCAAGCTCGACGAGATCGACTGCGCCAACTGCGCGCGTAAGCTTCAGGACGAACTCGCCAAGCTCGAGGGCGTCAAATCCGTTTCGGTCAACTTTATGACCCAGAAGCTGACGCTTGAGGCCGACGACGCTGAGTTCGACGAGGTCCTTGATCGCGTCGTGGAGTTCACCGCCGACGCTGAGCCGGACTGCGAGATCATTCTCTAGCCTGCGCATACGCTGATACGCAAGGCCGCGCTTGCCGCGGCCTTTGCTCGCGAAATTACATGAGCGAGTGTTCATACATTCAAATGGAAGGATACGAGTCATGGCAACCGCCGACCCCAAGAAGAAAAAGAAGAAGCGCAAGAAAAAAGAGTCACTCGAGCATAAACGCAACCGCATCCTGGTAGCACTGGGTATTCTTGTCGTGGTGTACGCCCTCGATGAGCTCGGCGCCCTCACTATCGCATTTGGAGAGCCCGGCAACATCTACGCCAGCTTTGTGCTGTTCCTCGTGCCGTTTTTGATTGCCGGATACGACGTACTGCAAAAGGCATTCAATAACATCCGCCGCGGCAAGGCGTTCGACGAGAGTTTCCTCATGGCCGTCGCGACCATCGGCGCGTTTGCCATGGTGCTCTTCCCCGATACCGACCCGCACATGGCCGAAGGCGCCGCCGTTATGCTGTTCTACCAGGTCGGCGAGCTGTTCCAGGCATACGCCGTGGGCAAGAGCCGCAAATCGATCAGCGCCATGATGGACATCGCGCCCGATTACGCCAACGTTGAGCAGGCTGACGGCACGCTCGAGCAGGTCTTTCCCGATGACATCGCCGTCGGCACCGTCATTGTCATCAAGCCCGGCGAGCGCGTGCCCATCGACGGCGTTATCGTCGAGGGCGTAACCCAGCTCGACACCGCCGCCCTCACCGGCGAGTCAGTCCCCCGTACCGCCAAGACCGGCGACGATATCATCAGCGGCTGCATCAACATGACGGGTCTTATCCGCGTGCGCACCACCAAACCCTTTGGCGAGTCCACCGTCGCGCGCGTCCTGGAGCTTGTGGAAAACGCCAGCGAGAAGAAAGCACGCACCGAAAACTTCATCACACGGTTCGCCCGCGTCTACACGCCCGCCGTCACCGGCGCGGCAGCGGTGCTCGCGCTCGGCGGCGGCCTAGTGACCGGTGCTTGGTCCGATTGGATCCTGCGCGGCCTGACCTTCCTCGTCGTCAGCTGCCCGTGCGCACTCGTAATTAGCGTGCCGCTGAGCTTCTTTGGCGGCATCGGCGGCGCGTCCAAGCTGGGAGTTCTCATCAAAGGCTCCAACTACCTCGAGGCGCTCGCCGATGTGGATACCGTCGTCTTCGACAAAACCGGCACGCTCACCAACGGCACGTTCTCGGTCGTCGCGGTGCACCCCGAGGGCGGCTATACCGAGCAATCGCTGCTTGAAGTCGCAGCCCTCGCCGAGTCGTTCTCCGACCATCCCATCGCGCAGTCGGTGCGCGCCGCCTTCCAGGGCCAACTCGACCCCAAGCGTGTATGTGACTCCACCAACGACGCGGGCCACGGCGTGACGGCGAACATCGACGGCAAGCACGTCGTCGTCGGCAACGCCAAGATGCTCGCCGCGTCCGGCGTTGAAACACCGGACTGTGAGGTCGTCGGCACTATCCTCCATGTGCTGGTCGATGACGTCTATGCCGGTCACATCGTAATTGCCGACACCGTCAAAGCCGATGCCGAGCAAACGATTCGCGAGCTGCACGCCGCCGGCGTCAAGCGCACCGTCATGCTCACGGGAGACCGCGAGGAAGTGGCCGCCGCCGTGGCAAAGCAGTTGGGACTCGATGAGTTCCACGCGCAGCTTCTGCCAGCAGACAAGGTCGAGCGCGTCGAGGCATTGCTGGCGACCGAATCGGGCAAGGGCAAGCTCGCCTTTGTGGGCGACGGAATCAACGATGCGCCCGTGCTCACCCGCGCAGACGTTGGCATCGCCATGGGCGCCATGGGCTCCGATGCCGCAATCGAGGCAGCGGACGTTGTACTGATGGACGACAAGCCGTCCAACATTTCCCGCGCGATCCGCGTGGCTCGCAAGACCATGACGATTGTTTGGCAGAACATCATCTTTGCGCTGGGCATTAAGTTGCTGATTCTGGTGCTCGCGGCGCTCGGCATCGCCAACATGTGGCTCGCCGTGTTCGGCGACGTAGGCGTGGCGATCATCGCCATCCTGAACGCCATGCGCGCGATGGGTGTCAAGAACCTGTAGCATGCGTGGCTGTCCGGCCGGGCGACGCGGCACACCACGCGCAAGGGGCGTCCCCAACTGCCGGCAGAAAAGGAACGTCCCCAAGTGCCGAGCCGCAGCTATAGCAGCCCAAAGTGCTTTGCGGCGTTGTAAATTCCGTCGTCGTCCACGGCGGTCGTCACGTAGCTCGCCGCAGCCTTTACCGTGTCTTGCGCGTTGCCCATGGCCACGCTCGTACCCACGGAGGCAAACATCGACAGGTCGTTCTCGCCGTCGCCAAAGGCGATCGCCTCGCTCGCGTCGATACCCAGGCGCTCCAGCGTCGCCGCTACGCCCAGGTCCTTGCCGCCGTCTGCCGGAATAATATCGCAGAACAGGTCGCACCAGCGCGTGGTGAGCGAATGCGACACGGCATCGGTCACGATATGCTCGTCGGCAGGATCCACAAAGGCGCAAAACTGGTAAACCGGCGCATCGAAGGCGTGCTCAAACGGCTCCTCGTGGTAGACGATTCCCGCGTTGTTACCGGCCGTCACCACGCGTTCGGACAGGCGGTTCACAAACGAGTTCTCGCCCTGCATGCACAGTGAGTCATAGCGCCCCTCGGCCACCTGGTCCACAATCACCGCAACGTCGTCCGGATCAATCGGGCAGCTGCGGTAGACGCCCTCGGCATCAAAACAGTGCTGGCCCGAAAGCGTAATGTACGCATCCCAGCCCAAGCCGAACAGCCAATCCGGCATCTGGTAGGTCGGACGGCCCGTGGCGATCACGCACGCAATCCCCTGCTCGTGAAAGCTGTCGAGCACTTGCTGCGCCGACGCCGGAATCCGGTGCGTCTTAAAGCTCAATAGCGTGCCGTCGATATCGAAAAACGCGGCTTTGATCATCCTCGTCTACTCCTCGCCCTCGAGCTTCTCGCTTGCCTCGAGCCACGCCATCTCCAGCTCGTCCATAGCGGCGTGAGCCTCGTCGATCTTTGCCTGTTGCTCGCCCAGCGCCGTGTAGTTGGTGGGGTCGACCTGAGCCATCGCGGCCTCGGCCTCCTCCACGCGAGCGCGCTGCGTCTCCATCTTGCGCTCGAGCGAGCTCACCTCGCGGCGGAGCTTCTGGCGCTCGGCGTTGGAAAGGCCATTGGGCTGACCGCTCGCCTTGGGCTTTTCGGCCGCAGCTGCCGCGGCACCGGTGTCGAACGTGCCGGTCTTGGCGCTCGGCGCACCCACGGGCTCGCCCTCGGCGGTGGCATTGCACAGGCGCAGGTACTGGTCGACGCCGCCGGGCATGTGCGTCAGGTGGCCGTCGAGCAGCGCCCACTGCTGGTCGGTCACGCGCTCCATCAAAAAGCGGTCATGCGTTACCAGAATCAACGTGCCGGGCCAACCATCGAGCAGGTCCTCGACAATCGCCAGCATGTCGGTATCCAGGTCGTTGCCGGGCTCGTCCAAGATGAGCACATTGGGCTCGTCCAGGATCGTCAGCAGCAGCGACAGGCGACGGCGCTGTCCGCCCGAAAGATCGCCGATACGACTCCAGAGCTGCTGCGTCGTAAAGCCCAGACGCTCGCAGAGCTTCTCGGGCGAGGTCTCCTTGCCATCGATAACGTAGTACTTCTTGTAGTTGCTGAGCACCTCGCGGATCGTGTCGCCCATGTAGGGCTCGAGCTCCTCGAGCTGCTGCGACAGCACGCCAAAGCGCACCGTCTGGCCAATCTTCACGCGGCCGCGCAGGGGCGCGATCTTGCCCTGAATCACATCGAGCAGTGTGGACTTGCCGGCGCCGTTCTCGCCCAAAAGACCATAGCGGTCGCCCGCACCAATGAGCCAGGTCACGTCGGAGAGCACTTGCTTGGGCGCGCCGTCGGTATCGGCATAGCCGGCGTCCACGTCGACCACGTCGATAACCTGCTTGCCCAGGCGACTCACCGCCAGGCGCTTGAGCTCCAGCTCGTCGCGCACGGGCGGTACGTCGGCGATGAGCTCGCGAGCGGCCTCCACACGAAACTTGGGCTTGGTGGAGCGCGCCTGTGCGCCGCGGCTCAGCCACGCGAGCTCCTTGCGCGCCATGTTGCGACGGCGCTCCTCGGTAACGGCGGCCATGCGGTCGCGCTCTACGCGCTGCAGGATATATGCGGAGTAGCCGCCCTCGAAGGGGTCGACCTGGCCGTCGTGGACCTCCCACATGCTGGTGCAGACCTCGTCCAAGAACCAACGGTCGTGCGTGACCACGAGCATGGCGCCCTGGCCGCGCTGCCAGCGGGCCTTTAAGTGGCGCGCGAGCCAGTTGATGGTGCGCATGTCCAGGTGGTTGGTGGGCTCGTCGAGCATGAGTACATCGTAGTCGCCGATCAGCAGGCGCGCGAGGTCCACACGACGGCGCTGGCCGCCCGAAAGCTCGCCCACCGTGCCCTCCCAGGGCACATCGCTAATAAGGCCGGCCAGGATCTGGCGCGTACGCGGACTCGACGCCCATTCGTACTCGGGCGTGTCGCCGACGACGGCATGATGCACGGTGTCGGTATCGACCAGGTTGTCCTTTTGGCCGAGCAATCCGATCGTGGTGTCGCGGCGGTGCGTCACGCGGCCGTCGTCGGGCTCCAGCGTACCGGCGAGCACACTTAGCAGCGTCGACTTGCCGTCGCCGTTTTTGCCGACGATACCAATACGGTCGCCCTCGTCCACGCCGAGCGTCACGCTATCGAAAATATGCTTGGTGGGAAACTCTAGGCTGACGGAATCGCATCCCAAAAGAATCGCCATATGCCCTGCTCCTTCGTAGAAATTCAACGTTGTCCATGATAGCAGCGAGCCCCACCCCAAAACCTACCAAAAAGGGACAGGTTTATTTTGGCAGGTTTTATCTGGTCAAACGTCAGAGCAGTCCAAGGGCACTCCGTGGTAAAACGTTAAACCTGCCAAAATAAACCTGTCCCTTTTTGGTAGGTCGACGGCCGCATGCGACACAAAAAGGCGGGCCATCTCCCGCAGGAGATGACCCGCCTCTCCAATCAGTCCCGCGGCAAGCATGGCCGCCGCGGGCCTCAAGCATGTCCCGGACTAGGAGAACATGCCGGTGAGGTAATCATTCAGCCGCTTATCCTTGGGCCGTTGGAAAATCTCGTCGGTCTCGTCGTACTCGACCATATCGCCCATGTAGAAAAACGCCGTGCGGTTGGACACGCGCGCCGCCTGCTCCATGTTGTGCGTCACGATGACGATGGCGCGGTCGGCAACAATCGATGACATCAGGTCCTCGATCGCCAGTGTCGAGATGGGGTCGAGCGCCGAGCAGGGCTCGTCAAACAGAATCACATCGGGATTGAGCGCCAGCGTGCGCGCAATGCACAGGCGTTGCTGCTGGCCGCCCGAAAGCGCGTAGGCGCTCTTGTCGAGCTTGTCCTTGACCTCGTCCCACAGCGCCGCGCCGCGCAGGCTTTCCTCGACCATGCGATCGAGCTCGTCGCGGTCAGTAATGCCGTGGCGTTTGGGCGCAAACGTGATGTTGTCGCGAATGGACTTGCGAAAGGGGTTGGGCTGCTGAAACACCATGCCAATGGAGCGACGCAGCTCGTAGGTGTTCTCGGTCTTGGTGTTCACGTTGCGCCCGCGGTAGTTGATCTCGCCCTCCACACGGCAACCGCGAATCTCGCGATTCATAAGGTTGAGGCTGCGCAAAAAGGTCGACTTACCGCAGCCCGAAGGCCCGATGAGCGCCGTGATCTCGCCCTTGTGAAAGTCGAGCGACGTATCGTGCAGCGCATGGTGGTCGCCATAGTAAACGTTGACGTCCTTGGTGGAAAGCACGACCTCGTCGCTCACGGCTTTGCCGCTTACGCGCACGCGCTTCTCGCTCTCCCCCACGCTCGACAAAAAGTCCTGGGTCTCGGACGCGGCCGCCTCGGTTGCGGGCGTTGCATTTATCTCGCTCATTCGGCCGTCATCCTCCTTGCCAGTTGCTTGCCCACGATACGGGCGACTACGTTAAACAGCAGCACGCAGATCATCAGCAGTGCCGCGGTGCCCCAAACAATCTGCTGTACCTCGGGGCTGCCCTCGCCGTAGATCTTATAGATGTGCACGGCGAGCGACTCACCGGGGCGGAACACGTTCCAGGCGCAAGTGGGACTCGACAGGTTAAAGCTCAAGAAGTTCAGACGCACCGGCGAGCTCATGCCCGAGGTAAAGAGCAGTGCTGCCGCCTCGCCAAACACGCGGCCGGCCGAAAGCACGATACCGGTCACGATGGCGGGCATGGCCTCGGGGATCAGGATGTGCAGCGTGGCCTCCCAGCGGGTGAGGCCCATAGCCAGGCACGCATCGCGCTGGGCCTGCGGCACGTCCTCGAGCGCCTGCTGGATCACGCGCACCAGGATGGGGATGTTGAACATGGTGAGCGCGACGGCGCCGGAGATGATGGAGTACTTCCAGCCCAGCTGCACCGAGAACACCAGAAAGCCGAACATGCCGACGACGATGGAAGGCAGCGAGGACAGCGTCTCGATGGCGGTGGAGGCGATGTCGCGGATGGGGCCGTCCGGCGCGTACTCAACCAGGAAAACCGCGCCGCCCAAGCTGATGGGCACGGAGATACCTAGGGTGATCAGCAGCAGATAGAACGAGTCGAACAGCTGATAGAGCACGCCGCCCTGGGTTCCGTTGGCGCGCGCGGGCTGCGTGAGAAAGCCCGGCTGGAACAGCGTCGAGATGCCCTCGAACAGAATATAGGCCACCATGGAGACGACGATGAGCATGACGATGGCGACGATTGCCGTCAGCACGCCCGTGGCGATGCGGTCCTGTTTTTGGACGCGCCTGAGTCTCGCCTCGTCGATATGAATGCGCGTGCTAGCCACGAGCCTTCGCCCCCTTGCGGCCGATAAGGTGGATGATCAGGATAAAGATGAGGCTCATGCCCATCAGCAGCAGACCGAGCGCCCACAGGACATCGTCTTGGGCAGAGCCCTCGGCATAGACCGCCATGGACGTGGTGAGCGTGGTGGTGATGGTGGAGGCCGGCGACAGCAGCGACGTCGGCATGGCCTCGATACCGCCGATAACCATGCGCACGGCGAGCGTCTCGCCAAAGGCGCGGGTCATGCCAAGGATGACCGCGGTCATGAGCGACGGCATGGCGGATTTGAGTACCACGTGCCAGATGGTCTGCCAGCGGGTGTAGCCCAGCGCGAGCGAACCCTGACGGTAGCTATCGGGCACGGCACGCAGGCCATCGACCGAAAGGGTGGTCATCGTCGGCAAGATCATGACGGCCAGCACAATGGCGCCGGGCAAGATGCCCAGGCCCGTGCTCACGTGGAAAACGCTCTTCATAAGACCGACGACCACGTGAAAGCCGACCAGGCCAAAGACGACCGAGGGAATGCCGGTCAAAAGCTCAATAAGCGGCTGAAACACCTTGGAGCCAAACTTAGGGCTAATCTCGACCGCAAAGATAGCAGAGCCGATGGCGATGGGCAGCGCGATAAGCGTGGAGAGCACCATGACCGCAAACGAGGTGACGATCAGGGGCAGGGCGCCGGTATAGGGCAGGCCGTTTTCGGCCGTGTTGGCCAGGTCCCACTTGGTGCCGGTAAAGAACTCGACGACCGAAACGCCGTCCTTGAGAAAAGCCGAGAGGCCCTTTTGGGCGACCATAAAGATGAGCGCGGCAACGACAAGCGTCACGAGCGCTACGCACGCGCCCGTGACGCCCAGGCCCACGTTCTCAAGGTCGCGCTTTGGCAGCTGTTTTGCCATTGCAAACCTTTCCGGGGCGATTACTTATTTAGCGGAGACCTTGCCGCTGGCGTCCTTGACGACCTTCATGGCAGAGACGGGGATAAAGCCCTGCTCCTCGACAAGTTTGCCCTGGACGTCGTCGGAAAGCATGAACTCCAGGAAGGCCTTGGTGGCATCGTCGGCGTCCTTTGCGCAGTACATGTGCTCGGTCGCCCAGATCTTAAAGGAGTCGTCGGTGACGTTTGCGCTCTTGGGCTCCACGCCCTCGACCTTGATGGCGTTGAACTTGGAGTCGTCGAAGTGCGAGAAGTCGAGGTAGGAGATGGCGTTGTCGGTGCTGGCCATCTGAGTCTGGACGTCGCCGGACTTGTCGAGCTCGGCGTCGCCCTTAAAGTCGACGGCCTCGTCACCAAAGACGGCGGCCTCGAAGGTGGCGCGGGTGCCGGAGCCGGCCTTGCGGTTGAGAACGACGATGGTGGCGTCGTCACCGCCGACCTCCTTCCAGTTGGTGATCTGGCCGGAGAAGATGCCCTTGAGCTGCTCGAGGGACAAGTCGTCGACCTTCACGTTCTTGGAGACGACGGGACCCATGCCCACGACGGCGACCTCGTGGTCGACGAGGTTCTTGACCTGGTCGGCCTCGAGCTTGGTCTCGGCGAAGACGTCGGAGTTACCGATGGTAACGGTACCGGCGGCAACGGCGGTCAGGCCCTTGCCCGAACCGTTGCCCGAGCCAGAGACGGAGACGTCCGGGTTGGCGTCCATGAACTTCTCGGCAGCGGCCTCGACGAGAGCCTGGAACGAGGAGGCGCCGTCGTAGGTCACCTCGCCGGAGACGGACTCGGCAGCGGCGCTGCCCTTGTCGGCGGCGTTGGAAGCGCCTGCGCCGCCGCAACCAACGAGGCCGAGGCCCACGAAGCTGGCAAGACCACCAGCGAGGCCGAGGAACTGACGACGAGAATAAGCCTGATCGAGCATGATCTTCCTTTCATACATGCGACTCGCGGGCACCCTGCCCGCTTTGCTGTTTGGAAAGATACGGCCTCGATCGGGCGGTGCCCGCGCCAACTGCGGATTCTTACGGGCATTTGATAGACCCTTACCGCGAGCGCGACTCGGCTTTACAAACGAATAACAAACCCGCCCCCAAGCATGGCCCGCCTTTACACCAATAAAAACAAAGTTGCGGTGAAATAGTTCCTGCTTGGCCATCAAATGGCCCATTCTAGGAACTATTCCATCGCAACTTAGATTAGGAAACCGCGTAACCTTAAAGCTCTAATTCATTCAAGCGCAAAATCGCCACGATGTAGATCTTGAGCGCCTGCTTGAGCTGTTCCTCGTTGGCGCACTCGTTGGGGCCGTGCATCTGGCCGCCCCATGCGGGCAGCTCCAGGCCGGTTTCCTCGGGGCCAAACGACACGGCGCGGGCAAAGTTGCGCGCGTACGTGCCGCCGCCCATGGCAAAGGGCTCGGCATGCTTGCCCGTAAACTCGTTATAGGTATCAATAAGCGCCTTCACGGCCGGATCGTCGGCGGACACCGAGAACGGCACCTTTGCACGACCCACACGGCACGTCACGCCAAAGCGGCCCACGAGCGGATCGAGCTGCTCGCAGATGGTATCGGCGCTCGTGCTGTCGGGGAAACGTACGTCGATGACCTGCTCAATATGGCCATCCATCACACGGATAACACCGGGGTTGCACGTGAGCGGGCCAAACGCCGGGCTCGTCGCGTCGATACCCAGGCCGTGGCCATAGGCATCCGCATGTACAAAGGTCAGAAACTTGACAAACTCGTGCTCGGCGGGCGTCAGCAGGCGCTCGTCGCGTGCACCAAACGCGTCCTCGGCCTCGCGCAGATACGCCACGATGAGGCCGACGGCATTGATCGTTCCCTCGGGCATCGAAGCGTGACCGCCAATACCGTGGGCGAAAATCCGCGCATGCCCGTTATCGAGCGCCGTGATCTCCAGGCGGTCGGAGTTCTCAACGGGCGCCGGCAGCGCATCGGCGGCAATCGCGAGCTCGCAGATAGACTGCGACGGAATGGCGTTGCTCGCCTCGGCACCGCTCCACGATACGATGCGCCCGCCGTCGATCTTGGAGCTCACAAACGTCGCCCCAAACTGGCCCTTCTCGGCATTGCAGACCGGGAACTCGGCATCGGGCGTAAACAAAAAGTCGGGGTCTGCGTGGTTCTCCAGATAATGGTGAACGTCGGACATGCCCACTTCCTCATCGCAGCCCAGCAGCGCGCGGAAGGTATAGCGCGGCACAATGCCGTGCTTGATCAGGTAGGCACCGGCGTAGAGCGACAACACGGCCGGGCCCTTGTCGTCGATCACGCCACGACCGAGCAGCCAGCCCTCGCGGCGCTCCATCGCAAACGGGTCGGTGTTCCAACCGGGACCGGCGGGCACCACATCCACATGGCAGATGGTCGCAAGCTGCTTATCGCCGCGGCCGGGAATGTCGGCGATGCCCACATAGCCCTCGTCGTCGCTCGTCTGGTAGCCGAGCTTTTGCGCAATGCCGAGCGCACAAACGAGCGCATCACGGACCGGGCGGCCAAACGGCGCACCGGGCTCCGCATGGGCAGCAACGGCCACGGACGGATAGCTCACCAGCTGCTCGATATCGGCAACGACATCTTCCCAGATCTCGTCGACATACTCGGTAACGCTCTGCTCCACCTGATTCATGGACGACCTCCTTACCAATGAGCGACGGCCACACCCGCCCCTCGCATAACGTCATTAGATGGCGAAAAGTTTAGCAAGCTCGGCCACCGAGTGCACCACTGCATCGGCACCCGCCGCCTCGTGCTCGCCCGGCACCGCCGCACCCGAATAGATGCCAATGCACGGCACGCCCCTTGCGTGCGCGCCCTCCACATCGTTAAAGCGATCGCCGATCATCACGGCATCGTCCGCCGTCGCGCCGAGCGCCGCCAGGGCATCGCGAACCGAATCGGCCTTGGTCTCGCGCCCCTGCGGCGGATTCATACCGACCACCGCCTCAAACTGCGAAAGCCCCAGCTCGCCCACCATGTCGATGCACTTTGCCTCCATGCGCGACGTCGCCACGGCCAAGTGATGCCCCTGGGCGGCCAGGCCATCGAGCAGTTCGGGAATTCCATCGAATACGGGGTACTCTTCCGGTCCCAGCTCATCAAAAAAGGCACGGTACTCGTCGGCCACCACAAGCGACTCCTCGCGCGAGAAGCCGTAAAAGTCGTGGAAGCTCTTCCACAACGGAGGCCCGATCATGCGGCGCAGGTCACCCATCTGCGCCTCAGAAAACCCGCGCGCAGCCAGCGTTTTACGCGTCGAGGTCATCACCGCCCGGCCCGTATCGGCCACCGTGCCGTCAAAATCAAACAGCACGAC
The DNA here is from genome assembly GCF_052122015.1 of Collinsella sp. LCP19S3_A6. Classification (NCBI taxonomy): domain Bacteria; kingdom Bacillati; phylum Actinomycetota; class Coriobacteriia; order Coriobacteriales; family Coriobacteriaceae; genus Collinsella; species Collinsella sp. LCP19S3_A6. The sequence goes on along the minus strand of NZ_JBQKDD010000002.1, from coordinate 184,212 downwards.
CGGCCGCTTGCATATCTCCAGTGCCTCCATCGACATCCCTCTTCCCCAGTTGACGATTTCCACACCGACACTTCAAACTGTTGACTATTCAACAATTGAACCTAGCAATGTGGAGCGACTCTACTATACTTGTCGCACTTTGCTCTCAGAAGGCGGCGCGCAAGCGCCCCAACGAAAGGTGCAATTATGTCTTTTGCCATCATAACCGACTCCACGTCGGACATCTCCCCCGCCCGCGCCCAAGAGCTCGGCATTTACGTGATTCCACTTCATGTGATTATCGAAGGCGAAGACCTGCTCGACCAGGTGCAGATTACCGCCGAGGAATACGTCGCCCGCATGGCCGGATCCGAGCAGCTGCCGCACACCTCGCAGCCAAGCGCCGGCGAGTTCAAGGCACTCTTTGACCGCGTGCGCGCCGACGGCCACGATAGCGCCATCTTTATCTCACTGTGCAGTGAGTGGTCCGCCTGCTATGCCAACGCCAGCCTGACGGCCGAAGCGCACGAGCTCGACGTGCGCTGCATCGATTCGCGCACCGGCTCGGGTGCCGAGGGCCTGCTGGTGGAGTACGCGCTGGCCATGCGTGAGGATGGCCGCAGCCTGGACGAGACCGAAGCGCAGATCCGCGCGACGCTGCCCGACGCCCATCTGCTGCTGATTCCCCGCACGCTCGAGAACCTCGTTAAGAACGGCCGCGCGCCCAAGCTCGCCGGCCAGCTCACGCAGATGCTCAATATTCGCCTGGCCGTTTCGCCGGAGTGGAAATCGGGCGAGATCAAGGCGATCAAAAAGGGTCGTGGCGCCAAGTGCATCGTCACCAACACCATGGCAGATTGCCTCGCATTTTTGGCCGAGCACCCGGGCTCCAGCGTACGTGTGCTCACGACCGGCGCCGCCGAGGAGCAGGAGCTCGTCAACCAAGCGCTCGCAGGCCAGAACTACGTAGACGCCGGCACCGGCCCCATCGGCTGCACCATCGCCACCCACGTAGGCGTCGACGCCATCGCCATCAGCTACTGTCCCCGCTACCAGCCCATCCACTAGGGGCACCTTTACCACTTGCGGTGGAATAGGGACTGTTTTTGGCTTATCAACCGCAAATCAATCCCTATTCCACCGCAACTTGGAAGCAGTTCATTTGGGACGGGGCCAAAAAGACTGATATCAAACGTTTCAGACCAGTCTTTTTAGCCCCGTCCCATTTTACCTACCCTACATCAGCCCGCTCAGGACAATATCGACGGCCTCGTTGAGGTCATCGGTGATGTGGACGAGGTCTGGATCGAGTGGGCTGATCATGCCGGCATCCATCACCGGGCCGTTGAGCCAGTCGAACAGGCCCTGCCAGTATTCGCTGCCCACCAAAACAAGCGGCATGCGCTTGACCTTGTGCGTCTGCACCAGCGTGAGCACCTCAAACATCTCGTCGAGCGTACCAAAACCACCGGGAAACACGATGGCGCCCGAGCTGTATTTGACAAACATGGTCTTGCGCACAAAGAAGTAACGGAAGTCCATGCCGAGGTTCACGTATTTGTTGAGCCCATGCTCGTGCGGAAGCTCAATACCCAAGCCGACCGACTTGCCGTTGGCGCTCGCCGCTCCCCTGTTGGCCGCCTCCATAATGCCAGGACCACCGCCGGTGATAACCGCCACGCCGCGCTGCGCGATCTTGCGGCCGACCGTGCGCGCCGCCTTGTAAAGCGGATCGGTCTTGGGCGTACGGGCACTGCCGAAGATGGTCACCGCGGGCCCGAGCTCGGCAAGCGCGCCGAAGCCATCGACAAACTCGGCCTGAATGCGCAGCACACGCCACGGGTCGGCGTGCAACCAGTCAGTCGAGTCCTCGGGCGCCAGCAGGTTGGCGTAGGTGTTGTCCTTAGGAATCATAGGGCCGCGCATAACCACGGGGCCGCGTCGGTACGTCTCGTCGTAGGCCGGCTCGCCCTCGACGTTCTCATTCTTAATCATGGGATACTCCTATCGAAAATAGAAACGGGCGGGGTCGACGCCATGCGTCAAACACCCGCCCGAACATCAACCATTCGGTATGGTACCCACGATGCATCAAGCGCTTGCAAGGCATCGGTCAGAGGTCGTGCAAGCGATGCCGACGCATGCGATGCCCGGCGCCGGGTACGCACGGTCGATTGGCACGTAGCCTCGACACCGCGCGAGCGCCCCCGTAAGCGAACCCGCAGCTCTTAGTAATCCACTGCCGCGGGGCTGTTCATCCAGTCGCTCACGAACGCACCGTAACGGCCCTCGATAATGGCCTGGCGGGCACGCTGCATAAGGTTGAGCAGGTAGTAGATGTTGTGCATCGAAAGCAAAATGCCGCCGAGCATCTCCTTCTGCGTGACCATGTGGCGAATGAGCGCACGGCTGTAGCCGCCCGTGCACACCGGGCAGGTGCAGGTGGGATCGATGGGGCCGTCGTCGTGCGCAAAGCGGGCATTGCGGAAGTTAAGGCGACCCTCGCTCGAGAACGCCGTCCCCATGCGGCCGGTGCGCGTCGGCAGCACGCAGTCGAACATGTCGATGCCCACGCCTACACCACGCACGAGCGTCGTCGGGTTGCCGACGCCCATCAGGTAGCGCGGCTTATGTTTGGGCATGTACTCGCTCGCGAGCGGTGCCAGCGTCTCAAACATGGTCTCGTGGTCCTCGCCCACCGAGTAGCCGCCAATGCCGTAACCGGGGAAGTCACCGCACTCCTCCAGATGGCGCAGCGAACGCAGGCGCAGGTCCAGATGCATGCCACCCTGAACGATGCCAAAGAGCGCCTGGTCGTCGCGGGTATGAGCTTTATAGCAGCGCTCGGCCCACATGCTCGACAGCTCAACGGCGCGCTCAACGTAGGCGCGCGTGGCGGGATAGCCCGGGCACTGATCGAGCTGCATGCAGATGTCGGAGCCGAGCTTCATGGCGATTTCCATGTTGTCCTCGGGCGTCCAGAACACGTGGCGGCCGTCGTAGTCGTTGACGATAAAGCGCACGCCCTCGTCGGTGAGCTTGACGGCGTCGTTGTGGCTGAACACCTGGAAACCGCCGGAATCAGTGAGGATGGGGCCATGCCAGTTCATAAACTTGTGCAGGCCACCCAACTCGGCGATGGTGTCCTCGCCGGGGCGCATGGACAGGTGATAGGTATTGGCGAGCACGATCTGGGCGCCGAGCTGCTTGACGGTCTCGGCAGGAATGCCCTTGACGTTTGCCTTGGTGCCCACGGGCATAAAGATCGGCGTCTCGATGTCGCCGTGCGGAGTGTGCAGCACGCCGGCACGCGCATGCGTCGTCGGATCCTCGGCGATCAGGTCGAATTTAAATAGGCTCTGGTCCATAAACTGGAACTCCTTGGTTGCGGTTCATACGCAAACCATTATAAAGACCGTGGCAGGTGAACGGCATAACGTCTTTCGGAGAAGGGAATGTCAAGCGCAAACTGAATAGAGCGGCCAAATTTTTGCTATCCAAGCGAGCCATCGAACACGTTTTGAAACTTTGCTGCGGCGCGCGGGATGCCGGCGCGAGACTTTATCATAGGGTGACAATCAACGATGAGGAGCACATGCCTATGACAGAAGAGCTGGACCCCCAGACTCAGCAGCATATTGATCATTCCGCAGACGTCGTCGACGACTGCAGCACTCCTACCTGCGTCGCCGCTTCCGTCGATGCATCCGCCGAAGATGCGCACGCCGGTGCGGATAAGGCAACAGACACAGGCGATACTGTCGAGCATGACGAAGGCGAGCAACCGGAGTCGAACGACGCCGAGCCCGACGCGGACCCCGCGTCACAGGCGGCAGGCCCCATCGAGGTATCTTCGGAAGAAGAGCTCGATGCCGTCATGGACTCCATGATGGATGCCGTCAAAGCAATGAAAGACGCCGTGGCCGACGCCGATGTGGACGCCGAAGAAGAGAAGGCCGCCGAGGCCGCATCGACCTTCGTGCCTGGCGAGACCCCCGTTGCCGACCAAGGCAGCACCGTACCTTCGTTCTTACAGCTCGAGCACCCTACAATTGGCGCAGATGCAGTTGACCCGCACACTGCCGGATTTTCCGTGATCGAGGGTGGCACCGGCAATATCGCCACGTCGCAGGCGCCCGATGCGGGTACGGCCGACGCCGGTCACCCGACCGCTCCACACGCCCCTGCAGCCAGCCGCGATCTGGGAACCGCCGTCTCAAATACAGCAAACGCCGTAGGCACTTTTATCGCCCAGGGCGCCTCTGCCATGCGCGAGATGAACGCCGCAAAGAAGGCGCTCGCGGACGCTCGTGCCCACCTGGCCGAACTTGATCAGCGCATTTCCGATCAGACCGAGGAGCTCGAGACGCGGCAGGATATCGCGGGGCGTTACGACCAGATTGTCGCCGACCAGCGCCAGGCAATCGCCACGGCACAAAAGACCGCTGCGGCGGCAGAAATCGGCCGCGATACCCATGCCGCCAAGACAACAGAGCTCAAAGCGCAGCTCGAACAAATAAAAGAAGAGGACGACGCCACCGAGCGGCGTCTCAAAGCCGCACTCGATGCCGTCGAAGCGCGCGAAGCCAGCTCGCGCGAGACCGGTAACCGCCTCGTACGACGTCTCGAGGATTCCAAGCGCATCCGCGACAAGGTACAGGCCGAGCGCGACGCCGGCGTTGCCGCAGCGCAGCAAACCGTCGACGCCACGCGTGCTCAACTCGAAACGTTGCGCCGTGAGTATGCCGAGCTGCAGCGCAATCCCTCGGCAAATCCCGCCAACTATACGGTGCGCACCAGCGAGCTTTCGATGCAGATCTCCGACACGGCTGATGCCCTGCGTAAAGCCGAGGAAGATGTCCCGCGCATCACCGCCGATCTTGAGCACTCGCTCGCAGCCGCCGAGCACGCCGTCGAGCAGGCGCAAGCCCCCATCGCCGACGCCAAGCGCGCCCATCAGGCCGTGACGGCCGAGGCCGATGCCGCGCGCGACGAGCTGCAGACCGCAAAGGCGGCCGCTGCAACGCGCCAGCGCGAATTACGCGAGAAGATCGTCACCGAGGACAAAGCGCGTCAAGAGCAAGAGCAGGCTATCGCCAATGCCCAGGCGGACGTCGCGCATGCGCAGTCGATCATCGAGCAGGCGACCGAGGTGCACAACCATCCCGAGATCACCGAATCGCTCGCGGGCTCCCTGGCTCGCGATAAGGACGAGCGTGCCGAAACCGAGCGCGAAGTGGCTCAGCTCGAAGCCGCCGAGAACGACGTGCGCGAGCGCACCCGTGACTCACGCGTCAAATTCACCGGCGCAATCGTCTGCATTGTCACCGTAATCCTCGTGATCGTCCTAATCTGGCTGTTCGCGAGCAAGTAAACCAGCTGCCAAAAAACACTCACCGCAACGTTTTGATTGGTGCAAAGGGGCCAGGCTACTTTGCACCAACTTGGTGCATATAAAGCAGTCCCCATTGCACCAACAACGTTTGCCCAGATAAAACCTGCCAAAATAAACCTGTCCCTTTTTGGCAGGTTGAACCACGGCAACGCCAATGTTTTGGCGAAGTCAGCGAAAACCCGCCAGAACGGCAATCTCTTGACAACCAAAGAAATGCCGATGTTTTGCCAGCGACAGCGAGCGGGTCGCATTTGAGGCAAGGTGACGTGAAACGAAAGGGCGCTGACCTTCTGGTCGCGCCCTTGAAGTTGAACGTCAGATTGTCCAAATGCGGCCCGCGCAGCGTCGGCCGGTCCGCCGTTCGGTAGAACGGCGGAACCTACTGAATGAGCATGGCGTCGCCAAAGCTGAAGAAGCGGTAGCGCTGCTCGATAGCGGCGGCGTAGGCATCCATGATCTGGTCGCGGCTAGCAAGTGCGCTCACGAGCATCATGAGTGTGGAGCGCGGAACATGGAAGTTAGTGATCAGCGCGTCGACCACGTGATAGGTCGAGCCGGGCATGAGGTAGAGCTGCGTCGTCGCGTTCTCGCGCGCCACGATGTCACCACGGCCGAGCGTGTCGGCCCCGTCCTTACGGCCCTCAAAATAGCGCGCCGTCACAGCCGGATCGGACACCGGCGCGTCCGCGTCAAACGCACTCTCGAGCGAGCGGACTGCGGTGGTACCGACAGCAATCACGCGATGCCCCTCGGCCTTAGCCTTATGCACGGCGTCGACAACCTCCTGCGACACGTGATAGCGCTCGGTGTGCATCACGTGCTGCGTGGGGTCGTCCTCCTCCACCAGACGGAAGGTATCGATGCCCACCTCGAGCTCGACAGCGGCAAACTTCGCACCCTTGGCCTCGATAGCGGCCATGAGCTCGGGCGTGAAGTGCAGGCCCGCCGTGGGAGCGGCAGCTGAGTGCTCCTCCTTCATGGCGTAGACGGTCTGGTACTTCTCGGGATCGCCCTCGTAATCGGTAATGTAGGGCGGCAGCGGCACGTGGCCGGCAGCATGGATGGCCTCGTCGAGCGTGCGCGGCTCGCCGGCGGCATTGCAACCGGCCGGCTCAAAACGCACCAGGCGGCCGCCGCGGCTATCGGCGACAAAGTCGACAACCTCGGCCGTCAGCACCACGGGAGCACCCTCGGGCGCATGGGCACCACCGGCGCGATACTCAATCTGAGCACCGGGCTTTAGGCGCTTGCCCGGCTTGACCAGGCACTCCCAAACGTGACCCAGAGGATCCACGTCCTCGCGGCGCTTGAGCAGCAGCGTTTCGACCACGCCGCCCGAGCCGGCCTTGCGACCGATAAGACGGGCCGGCATCACGCGCGTCTGGTTGATGACGAGCACGTCACCCGGCTCGATATAGTCGATGATGTCGCGGAAGATGCGGTGCTCGACGGTGCCGCCATGCTCCAGCGGCGTTCCCGCCTGGGAGCCCTTGCGATCCACCACCAGCAGGCGGCAGGAGTCACGCGGCTCAGCAGGAGCCTGGGCAATCAGTTCCTCAGGAAGGTTGTAGTCAAAATCATCGGTACGCATAGACACGTCGAATACTCCTTATATAGCTAAAATCCGCTCTACATCCTAGCAGGCTACCAGCCCAAAAGAACTACTTTTTGGCGGCTTTGCGCTCGTCGCGGATGCGGGCGCGGTCCATGGCCGCCTCGACGGCCGAGAAGCGGCAACCACAGTAGTTCTGCCGATACATACCCAGCTCGCGCGAACGGCGTGTCGCCTCGGGATAATACGGGCGAAAATCGCGAATCACCGGGGTGAGACCATGTGCCGCCGCCAAGCGCTCCAACACATCGTTGCAGGTGTCGAACAACTGATACGGCGAGACGGCGAGCGTCGTGCCCACAAACTCAAACCCGCACTCCTGGGCCACACGGCATGCCTCGGCCAGGCGCAGGGCATAGCACGCACGACAGCGACGGGGTCGATCGGCGCCCAGCGGGGCCACGCCGGCCTCCCAGCGCTCGCGGTCCTCCCCCGCCTCGATAAGCTCGATGTCGCCATCGGCACACCACCGGCGAAGCTCGTCCAAACGCCGCTGCCATTCATCGCGCGGCTGAATATTGGGGTTGGTCCAGCAAATCGTGGGCTCAAACCCCTCCTCACGCAGCAGACGAACCGGCTCAAGCGAGCACGGCGCACAGCACGCATGCAGCAGCAGCGGCTTCATGGACATCTCCTCCCAATCTTTGCCCAGGGTAGTCTTTTTGGGACGGGGCTATTTTGACTACTTTTGACATAAAGCAGTCAAAAATACCCATCTCCAAAAAGTAGTCAAAATAGCCCCGTCCCAAAAAGACTACCTTGCGAAAAAGCGCACGCCAAAGGACGTGTCCTCGCAGGCGACAATGCGGCGGTCGCGCAAAATGGTCCGCACGTAATACCAGTCGCCCACACAGCCCGACAAATGCAAGCCGGCTGCCAGGTAGCACAGCAGCGGATAGCCCGAAAACGCAAACCCCAAGGTAAACGCTGTCGTCACGACAACCGTCGGCGCCAGACAAACTGCCATGTACCGCCGGCGCGAATACACCACGCCCTCGGCGCAGGCGTAAATCATGCACGTCTCGAGGTTCGCCCCAAAGGTCACGTGCGCACCGGCGGGCGCAAACAGCTTAAAGAACACGCCGTGCACCAACTCGTGCACGGCAAATGACGCCGCCGAAACCGCTGCCAAGCCAACTATCCAGCCCAAGACAGCCATCCAGCCACCCGCGTCAGCCGCGTCCAAGTCCGCGGGCCCACCCAGCAGCATAAACACCGGCACCAGGCACACGGCAAATGCGCCAAGCACGGCCATCCCCCACACAAAGCAAGCGTGCAGGAAATCCTCGTCTTCAAACGCATGTATGTTGGAAATCTCATTCATAGCATCTTAGGATAGCGCCCCTGCCACGTACCCGTCCGCATGTGCGATAATGTCGAACGATATGCACGAATTGACCACCGCGTCGCCGAGCCCCGCGCCCGGCCACGCTCTCACCATATGCGAAGGAGTCCCATGGCATCCAAATACTCCATGAACGACCGTCCCAGCTGGCCTCGCCGCGCCATCGTAACCGCCGGCGAGCCCTATGGCAACAAGGGCCTTCACTTTGGCCACGTTGGCGGCGTCTTTGTCCCGGCCGACTTCTTCGCCCGCTTCCTGCGCGACCGCCTGGGCCGCGAGAACGTCATCTTCACCTCGGGCACCGACTGCTACGGCTCACCCATCATGGAGAGCTACCGCAAGCTCAAGGAGAACGAGGGCTACGATAAGTCCATTAGCGAGTATGTCGAGTCCAATCACTCTCGTCAGGCCGCGACCCTCAACAACTACAACATCAGCTGCGACATCTACGGCGGCTCGGGCCTTGAGCCGGCGGCCCAGATTCACAACAAGGTGACCGCCGAGATTATCGAGCGCCTGCACGAGCAGGGCACCATCTCCAAGCGCTCTACCCTTCAGTTCTACGACGCCAAGGCCGGCACGTTCCTCAACGGTCGCCAGGTCATCGGCCGCTGCCCCATCCAAGGTTGCAAGTCCGAGAAGGCTTATGCCGACGAGTGCGACCTGGGCCACCAGTTTGAGCCCGAGGAGCTCATCGCGCCCAAGAGCCAGCTCACCGGCGAGGTGCCCGAGCTGCGCCCGGTCGACAACCTCTACTTCGACCTGCCGGCCTACCTCGACTTTATGAAGACCTACACCGCCAAGCTCGCCCAGAACCCGCAGGTTCGCTCCGTGGTCTCCAAGACCATGGAGGAGTGGCTGCTGCCGGCACAACTCTACATCCAGAACAAGTTCCGCGAGGCCTTCGATGCCGTCGAGGACCAGCTCCCCGAGCACACCGTGCTGGAGCCCGAGGGCAACAAGAGCAGTTTTACCGTCACCTTCCCCAGCTGGAAGGAGCGCGACGACGCCCACGCGGTGCTCGCCAACGGCGGCGTGCGCTTCCGTAGCGGCAAGGCGCTCGTGCCCTTCCGCATCACCGGCAACATCGACTGGGGCGTTCCGGTGCCCGAGGTCGATGGCGTGACCGATGTCACCTGCTGGTGCTGGCCCGAGAGCCTGTGGGCGCCCATCAGCTACACCCGCACCGTGCTCGCCCGCGACGCCCGCGCCGCCGGCGTGACCGAAGGCGTCGCCGCCCAGGATGCCGCCCTCATGGGCGAGCCCGCCGCCGATTCCACGCAGGTCCCCGCGCCCACCTACCAGCACAGCTCGCTCGACTGGCGCGACTGGTGGTGCTCTGACGACGCACAGATCTACCAGTTTATCGGTCAGGACAACATCTACTTCTACTGCATCGCGCAGACCGCCATGTGGGAGGCCCTGGGTTGGAACCTCACGCAGAGCACCGTCAGCGCCTGCTACCACCTGCTCTACATGGGCAAAAAGGCAAGCTCGTCCTCGCAGACGCCTCCCCCGCCGGCAGACGACCTGCTCAACCACTACACCTGCGAGCAGATGCGCGCGCATTGGCTGTCGCTCGGCCTGTCCGAGAAGCCGGTGAGCTTTAGCCCCAAGGCATACGACACGCGCGTGACCGGCAAGGACAAGGACGGCAACGAGGTACGCGCCTGCGACGACAAGCGCGTTATCGACCCGGCCCTTAAGGAGAGCGCGCTTTTGACCGGCGTGTTCAACCGCCTGGCCCGCAGCTGCTTTTACGGCGTCGCCGTCAAGGAGGGCGACGAGAGCCCCTACCGCAACGGCTGCATCCCCGCCGGCGCCGCCTCCGCCACCGTGATCGAAGCCGCCCAGCAGGCAGCTCTCGCCTTTGAGCAGGCCATGTACAAGTTCGAGACGCACCGCGCGCTCGCCGTGTGCGACGACTACCTGCGTGCCGCCAACAAGCGCTGGAGCGACGCCTCCAAGGCTGCCAACAAGCTCGAGGGTAGCGAGGCAAACGCCGCAATGACGCAGGCACTGGTCGACGCCTTTACCGAGCTGCGCGTGGCGACCGTGCTCATGCACGGCATCGTCCCGGCCGGCTGCGAGCTCATCTGCGAGTACTTCGACATCGATCCGGTCGCCTTCTTTAGCTGGGACAACATCTTTGCCTCCACGGATGAGTTTGTGGAGAGCCTGGGCGAGAAGCCCGGCGAGCACCGCGTAAAGCCGCTGCCCCCGCGCTTCGACTTCTTCAGCAAGCACGAGAGCCAGTACTAGACAAACGCCAAGGCAGAGTAGTCAATTTGGGACGGGGCTATTTTAGCTACCCCGTCCCAAATTTAACTGCAACGCCTGCCGAAACGGACGGGCAGCTAAAATAGCCCCGTCCCAAATTGACTACTTTTAATGGAATGGGAAGGAAAGACGGATGTCCAAGCCGCGTCGTCGTAAGCAGAAAAAGCAGGTTAAGCCCGAGCTCAAGCTCAGGCAGTTTGCCGCTACCGAGCTTTCCGACCAGCTTGCCGCCCAACACTCCGCCGCCGACCTGCCGCGCTTTATGGTCGATACGGTCGCCGGCGCCTATGCGCCTGCCGATGCCGAGCTCATGATTGAGGGCTTTGGCGCCGCGGCGACACGCCCGGTCACGCTGCGCGCCAACACGCTCAAGGCGACCGCCGAGGACATCGCCGCCGCGCTCGACGCAGCCGGCATCGCCCACCAAACCGTTGCCTGGTACCCGGACGCTTTCATCCTGCCCGAGGCCCAGGTATCCGACCTGTGGGATCTCGACATCTACCGCAACGGCATGATCTATCTGCAGAGCCTGTCGTCCATGATGCCTCCTTTGGTGCTGGGCGCTCAGGCCGGCGAGGATATCCTGGACATGTGCGCGGCCCCTGGTGGCAAGACGACGCAGATCGCCGCCCTCACCCAGGGACAGGCGCACCTCACCGCCTGCGAGATGAGCATTCCCCGCGCCGAAAAGCTCGAGGCCAACTTGGGCCGCCAGGGCGCCAAAAACGTGCCCGTCATGCGTATCGACGCACGCGAGCTTGACGAGTTCTTCCGCTTTGACCGCATCCTGCTCGACGCCCCCTGCACCGGCACGGGCACCGTCATCAGCGGCAACGAGAAAAGCCTGCGCGGCCTGACCGAGCAGCTGCTCTGCAAGTGCGCCCGCTCACAGCGCGCGCTTCTGGACCGCGCCATGGGCGCCCTCAAGCCGGGCGGCACGCTCGTCTATTCGACTTGTTCGATCTTGCCGCAGGAAAACGAGGACGCCCTGCAAGAGGCCCTCGACAAGCACATGGACTGCGAGCTCATTCCCCTCGACGGCACGCCGAGCGAAAGCGAAGCGCGTCGCGCCCAGGAAGCTGGCGAAGAGCCACGCGTCGAGAGCAACGCCCTCACCGAGGCCATCGCCACCGGCCACGTCTCGACCGTCGCCAACGGCATGCCCGGCACGCTGACCATCCCGCCCAGCCGCGACTTTGAGGGCTTCTACATCGCTCTGATCCGAAAACGCAGTTAGCGCACGGACCAACTCAACAAGCTATCTCCGTGCGCGCTTGTCCTGCTGGTCCTTATGCCGTGCAAACGCTTCACGCTCCTTGCGCTCGGCCTTTTTGCCCTTAATGGCCGTAACCACAAAGTAGATGACCGCGGCGGCTACGATTGCGCCCACGCATAGGCCAATCGAGCCCAATAATGTCGAGATTTCCATACCGCGTCACCTCTCTTTTGTATACGGGACATCCAAGATAGCACCTCGATTCCCGCCACCACAGCTCCTTCACGTTCGCGGCCCTTCGGTCTAACGGATAGCGCGGCGGGGAAAAATCAACTCGTCAAACGTTTTAGCAACGTAGCGCCGGTCGCACGCTGCCGACCGCACATTATAGAAACGGACCGCAATGGATTCTCTCAACGATTTGAACGAGCGTGTTGACGCTTTTGTCGCCACCAGCTCCTTCGACACGCCCGCCGCGACGAACGACCAAGCCCCCATCGATGTTCCCGCCGAGGTTCACGAGGACATCGTCGCCTCGGTCGATTTCTCAGAGGTTGAGCTTGCGGACGAATTTACCGAGCCCCAGGTGGCCGTAACCCCCAGCGGCCTTTTGCCCATGGAGCCGCTGCCCATCGACGGGCGCCTGCGCAAGGCGGCCCTCCGCATGCCCGATGAGATTGAGGAGGCCAGCGGCTTTACGCTCTTTGGACGCCGCATCAAATCGCTCATCTACACCACCGACGTGGCGGTCATCCGCAACTCCAATGCCGACGCCGTGTTTGCCGTCTACCCCTTCACGCCGCAGCCCGCCATTACGCAGGCGCTGCTGACTGTTGCCGAGTGCCCGGTCTTTGTGGGCGTTGGCGGCGGTACCACCACCGGTAAGCGCTCCGTGCAGATGGCGGCAGTCTCCGAGATGCAAGGCGCGGCGGGCTGCGTGGTCAACTCCCCCGCTACCGCCGAGATGGTCGAGCACATCACCAACATCGCCGACATCCCCGTCATCGCCACGGTCGTTCGCTGCGATGACGATGCCCACGCCAAGGTGCGCGCCGGGGCCAAGATCCTCAACATCGCCGCCGGCAAAAACACGCCCCAGGTCCTGCGCGAGCTGCGAGAGCACTATCCCAGCCTGCCGCTCATCGCACCGGGTGGCAAGACGCCCGAGAGCATCCGCGAAACCATCGTCGCCGGCGCCAACGCTATCATCTGGACGCCGCCTTCGGCCCAGCAGCTGCAAACCGACATGATGGAGCGCTACCGCAAGATGAAGGAAGACGCCACGCCTGTCATCTCGCGCGACGATGTGCCCATTATCGACCAGGTCGCCGCCGCCGAGGTCAGCCAGGTCGAGAACATGAATCCCGACGTGCCGATTCCCGACGAGGTCATCGAACGCGTCGCCTCGATCCACGATCATATCGAGGAGCGTCGTGCCAACCGCGGACTCAAGCCGTCACTGCACGGCTTTTTCTTCCGCGGAAAGAAACGCTAGCCGCAACAGCAAGGCCCGCCCCGCAAACAACGGGACGGGCCTTTTTCTGTTATCAAATGTCAGGAGGACAGGCGTAGCCGTTAAAACCGTCAGCCAGCCCACAAACGTTAGTCCACGCGCTTGTCGCCCATAAAGAAGAGCGCCACCGTACCAGGTCCGGTATGCGAGCCAATCAGAGTACCGATGTCATTAATCTCAATCTTGCCTTTAAGCTGCGGAACCTGTTCCTCGATCAGCGCCGCAACTGCCTCGGCATCCTCGCGACACGCCGAGTGCGACATGATGCACTTACCCGAATAATCCGCACCGCCCTGCACGTGTGCCATCATGGTCTTAGCCATCTCGGAAATCGCACGCTTCTTGGTGCGAATCTTCTCACGCGGCGCCAGCTCACCTTCGCAATCGACCGTCATAAGCGGGCAAATCTTGAGCGCCGTGCCGATGATCGCGCTCGCGGCCGAAATGCGGCCGCCGCGCAGATAGCTCGACAGATCGGTCGAGAAGAACCAGTGGTGCAGGTTGAGTTTATGCTCCTCAATCCAAGCGGCCGTCTCGTCGAGCGAAGCGCCGCTATCGCGAACGTCGGCGGCACATTCCGCCAGCAGGCCAAGGCCCGAAGACGCCGCCAGCGAATCGATGACGCGCACCTTGCCGCCCTGGGGATAGCGATCCGCGAGCATCTGCGCCGCAACGCAGGCCGATCCATACGTGCCCGAAATGCCCGACGATAACGTCAGGTGCAGCACGTCTTTACCCTCGACAATAAACGGCTCCCAAAACTCCTCGTACTCACCCACGCTCACCTGAGACGTCTTGGGCATAGCGCCCGCGGCAATCTGGGCAAAAAACTCGTCCGGCGTAATCGACTGATACAGATCGTCCGTATAGACAACATCGTCGATCTCGTAATGAAAACACACGACAGGAATATTGCGCGACGCAAAGAACTCACGGGTTCGATCGGCGGCGGATTCACAGGTCAGGACAAAATCACTCATATGAGGCTCCTTACTCATTGTTGCGCAAATTATCGCACAGCATGCGTGAATACGGTACAAATGTCCGTTATTTACCAAATTGAACCAAAGGTAGTGAACATCTTTACCGTCATCATCTCTAGCGATCCCGGAGGTATGCGCCTGCAAAAACGACCCTACGTCTCCACTCAACCGCCATATCTACCTCGACTAAATCGATTTAGCAAACCGTTCGGCCAACAATTCAATCTCCTAACCCCAATTGAAACAAAAGCGGCGCATACTGATAAACGTTTGACGCTGTTTATCAGTTTTACCAACCACATCGGAAGGTGTTTCATGGTCGCATTCGATCGCAATCCGCAAGACTTCAAGTATCTGCGCCTGCTGTCGAGACAGTTCCCCACCGAGCAATCCGCATTCACCGAGATCATCAACCTCTCGGCCATCCTCAACCTGCCCAAGGGCACCGAGCATTTTATGAGCGATGTGCATGGCGAGTACGAAGCCTTTATGCACATCCTCAACAACTGCTCGGGCGTCGTGCGCGAGCATGTCGACGAAATCTTTGGCGACACGCTCTCCTTTAACGAAAAGGGCGAGCTGTGCACGCTCATCTACTACCCGCGCGAGAAGATCGATCTGGTCCGCAGCCGGCACGAGGACTCGCCCACCTGGTACAAGACCATGCTCAACCAGCTCATTGTGGTTGCCCGCTCGCTTTCGAGCCGCTACACCCGCTCCAAGGTACGTAAGGCCATCCCGCGCGATTACGCCTACATCATCGACGAGCTGCTGCACACGCATCCGGACGAGAACAACTACCGCGTGCGTTATCACGAGCGCATTATCGAATCCATCTTGGAGACCGCCAGCGCCGACGACTTTATCGAGTCGCTCGCCTCGCTCATCAAGCGCCTCGCTGTGGACCACCTGCACTTGGTGGGCGACATCTTCGACCGCGGCGGCGGCGCGGCCAAGATTATGGACCGCCTGCTCACCTATCATTCGCTCGATATTCAGTGGGGCAATCACGACCTGTTGTGGATGGGCGCCGCTGCCGGCGAGCCCGCCTGCATCGCCACGGTGCTACGCAACAACCTGCGCTACGACAACTACGAGATTCTCGAGAACGACTACGGCATCTCGCTGCGCGAGCTTGTCGCCTTTGCCAACGCCACCTATACCGCCGGCGAGCCCATCAGCCCGCTCATCAAAGCCATCAACGTTCTACTCTTTAAGCTCGAGGGCCAGATTATCCAGCGCCACCCCGAGTTCGACATGGCCGACCGTCTACTGCTCGACAAGGTCGATCACGATGCCGGCACGGTCACCCTCGCCGATGGCAGCGTGTGGCCGCTCACGACTAACGACTTCCCCACCGTCGATCCAGCGGACCCCTACACGCTCACGCCCGAGGAGCAGCACATCATCGACAAGCTCGTGTCCGAGTTTGTCACCGCCGATCATCTGCATCGCCACATCGATTTCCTCTATACCCACGGCTCCATGTATAAGGTCGCCAACGGCAATCTGCTGTTCCACGGCTGCGTACCGCTCAACGAAGACGGCACCTTTAGCAGCATGAACTGCCTGGGTACCTGGCACGCCGGCCGCGATTATTTTGATTTTTGCGACTATATCGCCCGTCGCGCCTGGCGCGTCGGCGACCGCGATGCCCTCGATTGGATGTGGTACCTGTGGATCGGCTTTAACTCACCCGCCAGCGGACGCGTGGTGCGCACCTTCGAGCGCGCCTACATTGCCGATAAGAGCACGTGGGTCGAGCCGATGGACCCGTACTACACGCTCACCACGTCCTCGTCCGTTTGCGACGACATCATGCGGGAGTTTGGCGTCGCCCCCATGGCTTGCTCGCCGACGGGCCATATCATCAACGGCCATACGCCCGTCAAGACCACCAAGGGCGAGCAGCCCATCCGCGCCAACGGAAAGTTGCTGGTCATCGACGGCGGTTTCTGTCGCGCCTACCACCCCAAAACGGGCATCGCCGGCTACACGCTCATCTCGAGCTCGCGCGGATGCCGCCTCAAGTCGCACCAGGCCTTTACCAGCGTTGCCGAGGCGCTCACCCGCAACATCGATATCGAGAGCGAGACCAACCGCTTTGACGAGGCCGACCGGCGCCGCATGGTGAGCGACACCGATACCGGCGTCAAGATTCGCAGTCAGATCCAAGACCTGCGCCAGCTCCTCGATGCATATAGAAACGGTGCTATCGAGGAGCGCTCCTAGCCCCGCCTGTGGGGATTGGTTAAACTTGCTAGGTTTGTCATCCCCGCGGCGCCCCGGCGCCACCCTAAGGCAGGTACCATGCAAAAGCTCCTTGCGCAGATCATAAAGTTTGGCGTCGTCGGCGTCGTTGCCACCGTCATCGACTTTGGCATCATGAATCTGCTCCACTACGGCCTGGGCCTCAACATCTTGATCGCCAACACCAGCGGTTTTATCGTCTCGCTCATCTTTAACTACGTCGCGAGCATGAAGTACGTGTTTGCACACAAGGAGGGCATGAGCCGCCGCCGCGAGTTCATCATCTTTGTCGTGCTATCCGTTATTGGCCTGGCGCTCAACGACGGCATCGTGCTTGCCCTCAACGCCGGCCTGGGCCTCGAGGCCAATATCGCCAAGATTTGCGCTACCGCGCTCGTCATGGTCTACAACTTTGTAACGCGAAAGATCTTCCTAGAGGGCGAGCAGGCCAAATAGGTCGGCCTCCTCGTTGCACCACGGGGATCTGCGGATGACGCGCGTCAAGCGCAGCGTTGCCTGAGCCTTGCTCGTTTACGGGAAGATTTGCAGCGTTTGCGGATTTCCACTTGAATATTTGGCGAGTTCGTATAGTTCTTGCCAAAGACCTTACGTTTGCCATGCAAAAGCTCTAAAGTATCTTGTTGCTCGATTCATCAACGCATTGGATGTGATTACGTGCGCAACGCGCTGGCACAACCTCATACCAAGCAGTTCCTCAAGTTCGCTGTCGTGGGTCTTATCTCCTTTGGCGTCGACTGGGGCATGCTTATTGCGCTCGTCGAGCTGTTTCACCTCGACTTTTTGATGAGCACGACGGTCTCGTTTACCACGTCCGTCGTGGTCAACTACTGGCTCAGCATGAAGTACGTGTTCGACCATCGCGAGGGCATGAGCCGTAAGCGCGAGTTCACGATTTTTACCATCCTGTCGGTGATCGGTCTGGGCCTCAACGACCTGTACATGTTTGTGGGCGTCACGTTTTTGAGCATCGGCTACCAGGCCATGAAGGCCATCGCCACGTTCCTGGTCACCTGGTACAACTACTTTAGCCGTCGCTTTTTCCTCGAAGGCGCACGGTCGTAGACGGCCAAACATAATCTCGCTTCGCAGCCGGTTGGAATTCTCGTTCCAACCGGCTTTTTGTTTGCAGAGTCTGCCGAGGAAGGCGGGCTACGGTGCATGAATGGGACGCAGTTTCCCCATGAACGCCGTTCCGGAAAGTGTATCCCAGATTGCAGCCTCAGAATGGGATGCAGCTTCCGCAACGCCGTCCTAGCGGAAAGTATGTCCCGGAATTCACCTTCAGGGTGGGATGCAATTTCCGGTTGAGCCTCGATTGAGGAACCCCATCCCATCCGTATTAAAAGCGGGCGGCTCGGGTGTTGGTCCGAACCGCCCGCTCCGTGCGGTATGTCAAGGCATTTAGCCCGTTACGTAATACCAGACCACGCTGTCGCCATTGGAGAGAACATAGTTGCTGCAAGCCGTGTTGGGCGTTACGCCGTTGACGGAATACATCCAGCCGCTTGTACCACCGTGCTCCTTCTCAGCCAAACCACCGATAGCGGCGACATATGTGCCGTACGACGAACCGTGCGCATTGACGGAAAGGCCCAGTGCACACAAAGCATCGTAGGCCGTAGCGCCCTCGTTGAAGGTGAACGTACCGCCAGAAGACACAGGATTGCCCACGGCACTCGACGTCACAGAGACCGTCACAGTAATGTAGCCAGGCTGCTGCGAGCCGCCCTGATTGCCAGCAGAGGCGCTGTCGCCTTTGGATACAGACCCACCGTCAGACACCGAGCCGCCGCCCGAAGAGGAGCCGTTTGAAGAACTCGATCCACCAGCGGATTCGGAGTCCTGTCCGGCAGACGCGTTGTTGGACTTCTTGCCGCCCTTGTCTTCGGACTTCTTCTCTTTCGATTCCTTGCCCGACTTCTTGTCCGAAGACTCGGAAGCGTCCTTGGAATCCGATTCATTCGAGTCCTTGGACTCGGAGTCCACAGCGTCGGAAGACGAGGAGCCCGCTGTCTCCATCTTGCGAGAGGCGATAGAGCCAGAGTCGGCAACGCTCCTCCCCGCCACGGCCCGAGTGATCCAATCGATGGACCAGGCACCGCTGGCGGAAGGGTGAACAAAGCCCAGCGAGACGACAATCAGCGCGATGCAGACGGCCGTCAGAGAGCCAAGCAGCGCCTTGCGCCGAGGGGCGGACGCCGCCGAGGCGGCGCCCTTTTGCTTAGCATCGTCGAGCTGAATGAACGACGAGTCGGGTTGCTTGGAGTCGGCATCCTGAGGTTTATTGGACACAGCTCTCACCTACCGGCGCTTGGTAAACACGAACACGCCAATGACCGCAAGCCCGATCACGCCGGCCGCTACGCCGACAATGGCGAGCGGGTTGAAGCCAGACTGCTGCGCCAGAGCCTCAGCGGACTTCTTAGCGGTAGTCGCGGCAGCCGAGCCCGTATCGGACTTGGAGCTGGACTTGCCGGACTTCTTGTCAGACTTCTTGCTGTCCTTCTTGTCGCCCTTGCCGGAATCCTTCTTGGAATCCTTGCCGTCCTTGGTCTCGGTCGTGGTCGACGACACCGGCTTCTGCCCAGGCGAAACAGCGCCGCCGCTCTGCTGGCCGTTTGTGCCGTTACCGGAACCAGAACCAGCACCGGCATTACCCGAGCCGCCATTGGAGCCAGAGCCACCGTTACCGCCAGGGTTAACGGCATTCTTGGTCCACTTGGCGTAGAGCGTCATATCGGCCGTCACGACGTCTTTGGAGAAATTCCAAGCCTGATTACAATCGGCATCCTTATACCAGCCTGCAAAGGTGTAACCGGAGCGCTCGGGGTTCGCAGGGGCAATCATGGTCTTGTTTTGTGCGGTCATAGCGCTGGGAACCGTGCTGCCACCGCGCGTATCGAAGGCCACCGTATAACCCGGAGCAGCCTTGAGAGCAAATAGCGTACCGGAATCGTTGGTGTAGTAAAGGTTGCCCTGGACATCGGCGATCACGCTTGCAGTGCAATAGTTCGCATTGGAGCCAGACGGCGTATAGATCTCCACAGCCTCGCCAGTTGACTGGTTAAAGCAGTAGACAGCGCCCGGAGTCTTGTTGCAGGTAAAGTACACGTAGACATCGCTGCCCTGCACAGATGCAATCGGAGAGGCTTTGACCTCGGCCATTTTGCCCATATCGAGAGTTTTCTCGACCTTCATGGACGCAAGGTCGACAACCGTGAACTGGCCGTTATTCGAGGAGTCGCTTCCGCCAACATAGACCTTGCCGTTTGCCACGGCAGGCGTAGAGGTCGAGACCTTTGCGAACTCACAGGAGTCAGCAAGACGAAGGGCATCGCCTTCGCGAACGATCTTATAGAGCGTAGCCGGCTGACGACCGATCGCCAAAAAGACCGGGTTGCCACCCTCGGTACCGGCAGAAACGATCGTTGCACGAACGGGATTTCCAGACAGGCTCACAGAAGATTTGACCTTGCCGGATTTGCCGTCAATGAGCTTCACGCAGCCGCTCTCGTCACCGATAACAAGATCGGAGCCGGAAGCGGCGGCACCCGCCCAGTAGTAACCCTCGCCGGTCGAGGAACCGGTCTTTGTGATGACATCCGACCAGACGATCTTGCCCGTCGCAATATCGATGCAAACCATGGCCCCGCCCGTTGCGGTACCGGAAGCGCCGGCACCCGTGACAAACTCGGCGTATACACAGCCGTTCGCTACCGTCATGGTCGAATTCGCCTGATAGCGCCCGCCCGCGGCAGGAGCCTCGAGCGCAGAGGTCTTCCACACGCACTCAAGTGTCTCGGCAGAAAAGGCGTACACGGAACCATCGTCGTTTGCCGAGATAATCAGACCATCCGCGTACACAGGACGCGAGAAATAGTTAGTGGTCCCGCCCTTGGAAACGCGCGCAACAACCTTGCCCGCGTTGTCGATCTTGACGAGCTCGGAGTTCGTGGTAACGAAAACGTAGCCGCCCGCAATGATGGGGTCGCCCAGCGAAACCCACTTATCGGCAGCCGTGGCCAGATTGACCTTCCACAGCTCCGCGGCAGACTCGGTGGGCGTCGGCGTGTTCACGAGCGTCGTGCCGCCCGCATTGCCAAAGCCGTTCCAGCTTGCGGTCCAGTCCGGACGCGAAGCGAAGGGATTGACGATGAGGCCCTCGAGGGGCTTCTCGTTATCTGCAGTGTAGACCCACTGAACCTTGTCTCCCGGCTTGAGGGTAATCTGGCCCGCCATCTTTTGAGAATACTCGCCGTTGACATAGAGCTGCCAGTACCTACCGGTCGACTGGTCCCAGCCATAGGTCTTGCCGTTGCGGGTGATGCTGGCAAGGTAGAACGACGCACCGGACGTATCCTGGCTGTCATAGGTGAGACCTGCGGCCTTGAGCTCCTGCTCGGTAAGATCGGCAGCGGTGGATCCATCAGACATCTTGACGTCGCTGGCAAACGCCCATACGGAGTTGCCGCCATTCTCATCCGGTCCGATGAAGCTCACCGAGGCTTTGACGGTAGCCTTACTCGCATCGTCAAGGCTTGCGCCAAAGGCGGAGTAATACAGCACGACGCTATCGCCGGGGGCGAGGTGAACCTGGCCGGCGCCGACCTCAGACGCCTTCCCGTTAACAAAAAGCTGCCAGTACTTGCCCGTCGACGCATCCCAGCCCAGCTTGCGACCATCCGCCGAAGTGATATCACTCAGATAGTACCCTGCCGTGCCCACACCGGTCGCGGTATGGGTCATGCCCTTTAAGGCGTCTTCAATCACATCGCCGGCAGTCGAGCCGTAAACGACGCTCTTGGCGGAATCGGCCCAAACCTCGTCGTTGCCGTTGGCGTCGACGCCGACGAGCTTAAAGGCAACGGAAATCTTGGGGTCGGAATGATCGGCCGTACCAACAACGCGATACGTCGCTTTAACGCTCTGGTTAATGAGGCTCTGCAGCTTAGCGTTCTCGGGATGCGCCTTCGCCAGAGATTCGTACTTGGCGTACGTCAGGTTGCTCTCGACCGTAACAAGGGTATCGGCCTCAGGGCGCGTCACCTTTAGATTTTCGTTCGAGATGACCGAGGTGTCGCTCGTACGATACGTGCGCCAGTCGTTCCCCGACATCGCGTCGTATCCAGGAAGGTCTGCTGCCACAACGCCGGACAGCTTGCTGTCCTTACCCTTGCGGTACTCGATGCCGCCGTCTGCCGTAGGCACCGCCTCGGCAAAGGTCGACAGATTCTCGGTAACCGCGTCAACCGAAGCGTTAGCGCCGAGCAGAGACTTTGCGTAGGCATCCTTGACCTGCTGCATAAATGCCACAGCTTGGTCAATCTCGGAATCGTCGATGGGCTTAACCTTGATGACGATGTCGCGCGTTACGGTTATGCCGTCCTTGGCAAGCGTAGCCGTAATAACTACTTCATTCGAGACGCCTTTGGTATCACGGGTAACAACCACGCGGTAGCCGTTGACCTTCGCAACAGCCTCATTGTTCGATGCGTAGGAGAGTTTGGCGCCGGATGGAGCGTCGATGCCAGAACGACGGGTATTGGGCAGCTGGATGTCGCCCTCAACGGCATTGGCATCGATTACCTTTTGGGTAGCGAAATCCTTGAGCACAATGCGGTCAAGCGCAGCTGACAGCTCGGCCTTTTCGGCATCGATCTGCTCCTGAGTTTTCGCCTTGACGGTATAGGTGACAAGATAAGCCGTCCCGTTTGACGGGGCATTATTGTAGCCAGGAACCGCCAGCGAGAGCGTAGCCGTGAGCCAAGCAGTCTGGTCGGTCATACCGTGAGTATACGTAACCGTCGGATCGCCGTAGCTGGAATTCACCTTGGCAACAGAGTCATCAAGACTCATCCAGTCAATAGAAGCAACCTTTATACCGTTGATGCTGATTGAGCTGGGAAGCGTTCCCTGCGTGACGCCCGCCTCAATCTCGTCGGGCAGACCCTCAGCATGAGCCCATGCCGCCTTAAGATAGGCGATGACCTTGCCGCCGTCCCATGCGAGCGTCGATGCGCGACCGGGTGTATACGACACACTCTCGGAGCCAAGCGTCAGCGTATACGTCGGCGTAAACTGGCGAAGCAGCGAGTAATCAAGCGCGGAAGTCTTATCTGCAGGAGACAGGAAGAAATAGGAGATCTTTCCATCATCCGCGATGCCACCATCCTGCTTGGGATCGCGGCCGCCATAGGTTACGCCCGCAAGCGAAACCTTGATATCCGAGTAGCCCAAGTTGGCAAGCTTCGCCGAAAGCATGGAGCAGATGTTGGTATCGGTTCCCTGGGATGGATTGGGATACCAGCCTGAATAGCCATCGGCTTTGAGCTTCGCAACCGCCTCGTCCAGTTTCTTAGCCTCATCAGACTTGGGGGCCTCGGGCTCGGCAGAAGCCTCTACGGGATACTTGAGGCTTGCCGTGAACTCGTAGTCGCCGGCGCCGGCGCCATACGTAACACGGCATGCGACATACTTGCCGGCAAGATTGGAGGTCAGCTTGAGCTCACGAGCAGTTGCGCCTTCGATAGCGGTGTAGCCCGACGCCGTCGGAGCGGCAGACTGGCTATTGCCGACATACCACTGGTAACCCAGTTTCGCGTACTCGGTCTGGGAAATCTCGACGTCGTCCCAGTCGTAGTCGTCCCAATAATAGGCTGCGACCTTAACGGTATCGCCAACCTTGGCGATACCGCTGCCATAGGCAAGCCCCTTGCCGTCAGCATCAATAATTTCAGCCGAGTTAACGGTCACATATGCCGAACGTGCGGAAACGGCGACGGAGTCGGACGCATCGCCCTGCTCGGAAGCGACGGATACCGGCGCAGCCGAACCCTCTGTATTGACAGCATCACCAGCCGTCGCGTTATCGCTGCCAGCGGCATTTTCGGCGGCATCATCGTCGGCGCCTTCGGCAGCCGCGCCCTCGCCGCCCGTCGCAGCCTGGGCCACAGTCTCGGCAATGCCCTCGGTGCCCTCGGCCCAAAGTTGCGCCGGCGTGGTACCAAAAGCCATGGCAAAAGCCAGGAACGCCACCAGACCGCGCTTGGCTATGCCGCGGGCAATCGCTCCATGACGACGCCACGAGGCGCGCTGGCACTCGTCCTCAAACATATCCATTTGTCTCCTACTGTCTACACTTGGAGCATAGCCCAGCGGCTGCCCCACGTCATCGCGCACATTGCGCTCGAGTACCCCCATCGGGGTCCCCCCTTCCCTCCAGAGCCCAACGCGTACCGGCGGCATGCGCCGCGGCCGCGTGCAAGATGGGAGGCGATCCGACTTAACCTTACCGACCCGGGCGCGCCGTCCGATCTGCGGCGCGACCATCCCGGGCCAAGAGGAATTACGGTTACTGGTACAGCCGGGGACTTGCACCCCGATTCTCCCAAACGCGCAGGAAAACCGCGCATTCGTGCGTCTCCGCACCACCATCTAGGCCATCGATTATTACTGTCAATATGGTAGCACGCAAAAGGACCCCGCACGCAGGCGAAGCCCAAGGTAAAAGCTATGGTTTGCGATAGGAGAATGCGGTGACGGTCGCAGTCTCTACCGCTTGCCGCCGTGACTGTTGCGCCAGATCTCGCGGCCCAGCATCAGCGCCAGCGCCAGCGCACTCACGTAGCCCATAAAGCCAATGACCGGGATACCGAACACAACCGGCTCGATGCGCGCGTAGTACACCACCGACGAGCCGATAAACAGGCCGGCGATCACAATTGCCATCGACATGCGGTCGACAATTCCACCCAGCTGTCGCAGCGCCTTATCGCTGCTCATGATCTGCGTGTTCACCTTAAGCTGGCCGCGCGTGAGCATGCGCGACGCCAAGCCCAGATACTCGGCCGCCTCGAGCGAGCCTTTTGCCGCGCGATAGCTGCTCGCGGCAAGATCGTGCCCCATTTCGCGGACGCGCGCATAGGTGCTCTTCTCGTTTTTGATGTGCGTCTGGATGATCTGGATCATGTTGACGTCGGGCATATACTCGGTCAGCAGACCCTCGAGTGTCACCATGCCACGCGCGAACATCGTCACCACGCTCGGCAGCTCAACGTCGTTTTTGCGCGCCAGATTTAACAGCGAGGTTAAAAACTCGCCGATATCCAGGTCCTTAAGGTCGAGCCCTGCAAAGTCGGCGACGATAAAGTCCAAGTCGGACAAAAAGGCCGAATGGTCGAGCTCGGCAGAATCGCCGCGCGTCACGGCAAAGCGCATAAGCGAATCCTTGAGCTTGGGAACGTCACCTTCGGCCACGGCGAAAATCATATCCTTGACGATACCGCGGTCGTGACTCGACATGCGCCCGACCATGCCCAGGTCGATAAAGTAGACGATGCCGTCCTTGAGGATAATGTTTCCCGCATGCGGGTCGGCATGGAAAAAGCCGTCGTCGAGCACCTGCGTCGAGTAGTCCTCGACGATCGCGGCGCCAATCTTTTCCAAGTCATAACCCTCGGCCTCAAGGCGTTTGGGGTCGGCAATGGAGATGCCGTCGATGTAGTCCATGACCACGACGTGTTCGGTGCAAAGGTCCAAGTAGGATTTGGGACACGAGACGCCATGCACGCTTTTGTGGAAGTCATAGAAATCGTTGAGGTTTTGGGCCTCGGCCAAAAAGTTGGTCTCCTCGCGAAACGAGGTCCACAGCTCTTCGACCACGCCATGCAGGTCCACAAACTGGTCGGTGTTGACGAACTTGGAAACGATGCGCACCACCGAACGGATGATGTCGATGTCCTGAGCCATCAGCTGCTGCGCGCCGGGGCGCTGCACCTTAACGGCCACGTCCTCGCCAGTCACCAGACGGGCGCGGTGCACCTGCGCGAGCGACGCGCTACCGAGCGGGTTGGGGTCAATCGCGTCGAATATCTGCCCCAGGCGCTGGCCGTATTCCTCTTCCAAACAGCGGAGCACTACCTCATACGGCACCGGCTCTACGTCGGAGCGCAGACGGCGCAGCTCGTCGCAAAACCGCTGCGGCAAAATCTCGGAGCGGTTAGCCAGAATCTGCCCCATCTTAACGAACATGGGGCCGAGCTCTTCGAGCAGACGACGCAGGCGCACCGGCGTGAGGTTATCCCACACGCGGTACTTTTTGATCAGGCGAACGATCTGACCGATGCGCTCACGACGACCTGCCGGCGTGAGCTGGTATTCCTCGTCCGGCGCCATCGCGTCGGGCTCCTCGGGGACCATATCGACAGCGCGCGGCTTCTTGCGAGCGCCCGAGACGGCGGCCTCGACCTCATCGACAACCGCCGCCTCGTCACCCAAGGGATCTTGATTGCTGTAATCGGTGGTGGAATCTGCCATCTGCGCTGCTACTCGGCCTCTTCGGCGTCCTCTGCGTCGTCGGGCTCAACGGACTCGACGGGCACCGAGGTCACGTTGTCCTCGACCGAATCGACGATGTCGCGCACATGGGCCAAAAAGGCCGTGCGCTCGGGGGCGGTCATGACGCGCACGCGGGCGAGGATGAGCTCGTCGAGCACGCGCTGGGCCGCGGTCTCGCCCTGCATGCCCAGGCGCTCGGTCAGGTCGGAGATGGTGCCGCCGGCCTGTTCGAACATGTCGGACACGCTGCGGGCGATATCGGGGGTGCCGGCGTCCTTGCGCACCTGCTCGCCCTTGGCATTGAGGTCGTCGAGGACCTTCTTGCCGCCCTCGACGGCAACGGCGGCGGCACCGAAGCCCACGTTGATGGCACCGTTAACAAGCTGATCGAATTTCATAACCATGGTTGGCTCCAATCGTGAACAACTTCATTGGCCTACTTGTACCCAAGATTGAGCAAACGACACAAAATCGTTTGTCACCGGGATAGAAATCGAGCGAGGCAAAGCCTTTGACGGCGTTTGCCTCGCTCGTTCGCTGCAATGTGGCTTTTACCTAATGTTATCGTTCATCGCGAAGGAATTCTTCATGGCACAGCTCGTGGTGTAGAGCACCTTACCCAACAGGGCATCGGTCTCCACGCGCACAAGCTCGGCAAAGGCCTCGTTGGCGCGGGCGAGCTCGGCGGGCACCTCGGCCTCGGGCAGTACGGCTACAACGGCGTCAACGTCGTGGATCTGCTTGTGGCCCATGCCGCCGACCTTCTCCTGATAATCCTCGACCGCGCGACCGCACTCATGGAAGCGAACATCGGCCAAGGCGCCAATCAGGCGATTTGCCCAATAGAAATTCTCGGACGTCACGCGAGCCTGCGTGTCGGCATAGTACTCGGGCATGGTCTCGACATTGGCGTACAGCGGCACAAGCGCGTTAAACGAGTTGGAGCCAAACGCCATCCACTGCACGGCGCGATACGCCGGCTGCGCATAGGGGCGCAGCTGCAGCACGGCGAGCTGGCTGTTGCGGTTGATGCCGATGGGACGATAGGCGCCGCGCGTGGCGGGCGTACCCTTGCTGCCGTAGCAGTCGTACTCCGTGCCCTGGTAGTGGCTCGAAAGCACGTACTTGATGTCCTCGAGGGTCACCTTGCGCTCGGGCACGCGGCTCCAGGGAATGTCGTCGCTCTCGGGCGTGTAGTCGGCGTCGGGACCGTCCCACACATCGCTGGGGTTGAGACAGCGCTGCATGTACCAGGCGCGCGGTGTGTTGTAGACGTGGTCGCTGTCGCTGTGCGAGCCAAAGGCCTCGCGCGGGTTAAAGACCGCGGCGGGACCGTCGCCCTTAACGCCCAGCGTCAGGTCCAGATGCCACTCGGCCATCCAGGTGCGTAGGTCGGCCGAGCACATGTGGTCGACCTGCGCGCCCTCGGCGTCGTCCAAGTCAAAGCTGTCGATACCCAGCTGGTTGGGCATGGTCACATAGGCGTCGTCGGGCACGCGCTTGGCGATCCAGTGGTGGCCGCCGATGGTCTCGAGCCACCAGATCTCGTCAACGTCGCTAAAGGCGATGCCGTTGTTCTCGTAGGTGCCGTAGCGCTCGAGCAGGTCGCCCAGAATGCGCACACCGTCGCGGGCGGACTTGGCGTATGGCAGCACCAGGGTCACCATGTCCTCCTCGCCCAAACCGCCGGGCTGCGCCGGCACATAGCCGTCCTCGCCCTCGTTGCCCTTGGCGGGCACGAAATCCACGAGCGGATCGGCGCCGCGGACGCGCTCGTTGGTGGTGAGCGTCTCGGTTGCGGACATGCCAACATTGAGCTCGTTGAAACCGGCCTCGGCCCAAATGCCATGACCCGGGACAACGTCGGGGACGCTTGTGTAACGCATGGGATTGTCGGGCAGCTCAACGGTCAGGTGGCTCAGGACACTCGTGTAGACACGCGGCTGCTCGTCGGGATGCACTACGCGCATGCGCTTGGGCTCAAACACCCCATTGGACGAGTCCTCGTTGCGGGCAACCAGCGTCGACCCGTCGTAGCTCGCGTTCTTACCGACCAAAATCGTTGTGCACGGCATGCGCATCCTCCTTGAGCGAAGAAATCAAACGGCAACAGTGTATCGCTTCGGTGCAAAAAGGGCGAAACCACAGCCTCGGCAGCCCCCGTGGTCAAAAGCCTATTTCGATGTGCGCTCGACCGCTTCGATCACGTGTTTGGCGAGAATCGCGGTGGTCACAGCCCCCACGCCGCCCGGCACGGGTGTGATGGCGTTAACGATTGGCTCCGCAGCATCAAAATCGACGTCGCCGACCAGCTTGCCGGCGGCCTCGTCCCAGTTAATGCCCACATCGATGATCGTCTGGCCCTCGCGAACCGCATCCGCGCCAATCGTGTGCGCGCGCCCAACGGCCGCAACCACAACATCAGCCGCACGACACTCGGCAGCAAGGTCGCGCGTATGCGTATGGCACGTCGTCACCGTGGCATTGCGAGCCGTAAGCATGGCGGCAACGGGACGGCCAATCACCTGAGACCGACCGACGACCGCGACCTTGGCCCCATCCAGCTCAACACCGTAATGGTCCAGCAACGCCAACACGGCCTCAGCCGTGCAAGGAGCAAAGCCCTCGCCTCGCCCCGAAAGCGTGGTAAGTAGCGAGGCCGGCGTCATGGAGTCGACATCCTTGGCGGGATCGAGTGCCGCGGCAACCGCATCCTCGTCAAGCCCAGCGGGCAGTGGGCGAAACACTAGGCAGCCATGAACGGCGGGGTCGGCATTGATGTCCTTAATAGCCGCCAGCAGCTCATCCTGCGAAGCATCGGCAGGAAGCAAAACGCGGCGAGCCTCAATGCCAGCCTTTTCACAGCGCTTGAGGGCGCCGCGCTCGTACGATAGATCGTCCTCGCGCTCGCCCACACGAACGATGGCCAGCGTCGGCACAACGCCGCGTTCGCGCAAAGCAGCGCAGCGAGCGGCAAGTTCCTCGGTCAAAGTACGGGCAACGGGAGCGCCTTTGAGCAGCTCGGCCATGGCTATCCCCTCTTCCTGGCTGCGTCGGCGGCACGGCGCGCCAGCGCATCGGCACGCGGCAGCCACGTATCGAGCAGCTCATCGCACGCCGCCTCGAGCTCCTCGGCGCGTGCCCGGTCTTTCATAGACGTAGTGTTGGCAAAGAGCGTCAGACTCGCGCCCTGCATGGCGGCGCGGCAGAACACGGCGCCACAAGCCACGTCGGACAGCAGCTGGCGCGACCCCTTGTCCGCCATGTCCTCGAGCAGCGCCAGCGCGCGCCCGCAGGCATCCATAATGCGATACGGTGGCATAGCCGCCACGTGCAGCGCATCCTGAATCGCAGCCGGTCGAGCCGGATCCTCGCGCGAAATACCGTACGCCGCGGACACCTGCCCGTAGGCACGAACGTCCTCGGCAACCAACTCGACAAGCTCCTGGGCCAGCTCATCAGCCTGAGCAAACGCGTGCGCCAAATCGTCCGCTCGATCGGCAAGCGCGGGATTGGTCGCACCGTAGCGAGCAACCATCCCGCAAAGTGAGGCTCCCAGCGCGCCCACAAAGGCGCTCGCGCTACCGCCGCCGGGAACCGGCTCGCGCGCGGCAAGCGCCTCGGCAAACCCTCGGCAGGTCTTATCCATCATCTCTTGGCTCATGTGCATGCACCCTCAATGCTTGCCAAGCTAATCGGACAGTCGGCGCCGCCCGAACGCATCGTGTATTTCGTGGTGCCTAGTCTAGCCCATAAGAGCATTCGCGTCAGTGCGCCCAGTTATCGCACTTTTCTATGGCGGGCGATAGGCGCAACATCGCTGCGCTTATCGCCAAGCAATCAATCGCGACCCCTATCAAGGTCAGTCTTGCGCCCAGTCCATTGGGCCATAGACACACCAAGTGCCATCGCGCAAACCACACCGGCAAAACGAATGTATCTTTGTTGCACAATCCGATGCAACAAAGATGCAGGTATGCGGAATAAATATGCAAGAAGCGTGAGAAAGATTGGCGTACCGATAAAGGCGCGAAATAGGGGTTTAGCAAAATGTCAGAAGCTCTATAATATTTATGCTGATTTAATACTTTTAGAGTCGAAGGAGTCTCAGCATGAAGTCGTTTTTGAAAACGGTCTCTCGTGCGGTCGCAGCGCTGTTTGCCGTTGCGCTCGTCACGATGGGCGTAGCATCGCCTGCTTTCGCAGACGGTGCCGCCGGCACGATTACCAATGCCCGCACCGGTGAAATCTACAGCGATCTTGCCACCGCTACCGAAAAGGCGGAGAGCGGCGACACCATCAAGCTCGGCGAGGGCAACTATACCCTCTACGGCGTGAGCTCCGTGGGTCACACCAAGGGCAAGGACCTTACCTTTGAGGGTCTAGGCACGGACAAGACCGCATGGAACATCGGTGCGGAGGTTCCCGATCCTGCAAACTATGGTACCGAGTACAACGGCGACTATTCCTTTGACGGCGCCGGCACCGTTACGTTCAAGAACATGAAGCTGCGTTCGGGCTCTGCGGACTATCTTGGCTTCATTCGTGCCGACAAAACCGTGGTAGACAGCTGCATTGTTAATGGCAAGACGTTCTACTGGGGTTATTCTTCCGCCGAGTTCAGGAACACGACGTTCAACGCCCCGAATGGCGATTACGCCATCTGGACGTACAGCTCGCCGACCATGACGTTTGACAGCTGCACCTTTAATGCCAGTGGCAAGGTTATTAATGTCTACACCGATGCCGGTGCCGGCAGCCATGACATTACCGTTAACGTGAATAATTGCACGTTCAACTCGGCAACCAGCTTGCTTGCCCACAAGCAAGCTTTGAACATCAACGACTTTAATATGGGGGACTTCAAGTACATCCTCAACATTACCGGTACCAATACGGTTAACTTTACCGGTAACTATGCTAAGAATGCGCGCGACATCACTACCTGCTCGCAGCTCTTTGGCTTTGGTGGCAAGTCGGGCAACGACACCGGCCGCACCGATGTCTACATTGGCGGCACTCTCGTGTGGTCCAAAAAAGAAGGCGAGACGTTCAAAGGCGAGATGAAGACCCACTCCTACACCGACGGCGAGCATGACAACGCCTACGATGTCACCTACACCGAGTGGGCCTCTGACAATGCCGGTACTTGGACTCGTACGGGAACCCCTAAGTGCAAGTACTGCGGCTTCGTCAAGCCTGATTTCGTGGAAAAGGCCTACGATCTCTCCTACGACCTGAACGGTTCCGAGGATAAGCAAACTGTCGATTTCGCTACCGTCGAGCACGTTACCGAGGCCGAGGTTACGGCCGAGCAGCCGGTGCGCAAGGGCTACTCCTTCGTGGGCTGGAACACCGCAAAGGACGGCTCCGGCACAAGCTATGCCGCGGGCGATAAGGTTGAGCTTTCCGCTCCTGTGACGCTCTACGCCCAGTGGAAGAAGGATGAGCCCGCGCCCAAGCCTTCCGACAACAAGCCTTCCGACAACAAGCCTGCCGGCAAGCCTGCAAATAAGACCAAGGCAAACAAGCAGGATCTGCCCAACACGGGTGACGCCTCCGCCAACATCGTCGCTGCTATAGGCATCATGGCAATCGCCTGCTTTGTCGCCAGCGCTGTCGTGTCTAAGGTTCGCAAGTAATTTCAACTTCGAAACACGCCGCAGCAACTTGTTGCAACGCAAAGGGGTCCGCACCGCAAAAGGTGCGGACCCCTTTTTGCACAAAAAGCTGTGGCGAGACACCCACGATGACTACCCGGATGCGTCCATCGTCAAGATTCGCAGCCCCCGGCTACGCTCCGCCCCACCGCACCAAACATGGGACCAGTGGAAGGACAGCAGCACCGGCCCTCCCCTCTTTTGCGCCCGGACATATTGCCACTTAACGGCGCAAATCCAGCCCTCAGAATGGGACACATGGCCCACCCTTACGAGCCGCTCGCGCGTACAGTAAAGGCAGGTAATCCATGGGCGGTTACAGATGAGGAGACACGACCATGAAAAAGAAGGCCTTTGCGATTCTCACCCTCTGCATCAGTCTCTTTGCTGCAGTTGCCCTGGTGGGTTGCGGCGGAAGCGGTGGCGCTACCGGCAGTGGCGGTGGCGGCGGAGCAGAAAAACCAGCCGTGGATATGAGGACCGACTTCATCTGGTTTAAGGTCGAGGTCCCCGAGGGCGTCGAGATTACCGACGTCGCTGGCGACACCGCCGATAGGGCCCAGTTTAAGTTCACCGAGAGCGAGCACGCCAGCGATCGCTTCATCCCTGTCTTCGACTCTGACAAGAACGCCGACGAGCTGTTCGACTACGAGGCAAAGTGGAAGGCCAACTCCGGATGGACCGAGAGCGACCCCGTTAAGTACAACGGCAAGACCTGGCGCAGCGCCTACTTCACGCACTCCGGCGGTGTGACGACCGAGTACTTCACCGACGTTGACGGTGGCAGCGTGTA
This sequence comes from Collinsella sp. LCP19S3_A6, assembly GCF_052122015.1. Lineage (NCBI taxonomy): Bacteria > Bacillati > Actinomycetota > Coriobacteriia > Coriobacteriales > Coriobacteriaceae > Collinsella > Collinsella sp. LCP19S3_A6. The sequence continues at coordinate 151,829 of NZ_JBQKDD010000002.1, read as the reverse complement.
TGTGCGCATCGACAACGTAGAAGAGCACAAGGACGCTGTCGAGACCATGATGAAGTCCCTGGAGTTTGCCGATGACATCGCCAAGGCCAAGACCGAGGCCATGGACGTCAAGCTCGACGATATCGAGATCAAGCGCTAAAGCTCCAACGGCATGCAGCAGCGCCGTTTTAGCTCAGCCGGGATGCAAGGTGTGACTCCTTGCATCCCGGTTTTTTGTGTTCGAAAGCGCCCGGTCACATCACCATATTGAGCACGTTGACGAATTCCTGCGCCTGGGAGCGGCTGCTCAGGCTAAAGACACAGGCAGTCAACAGCCGGTTACGTAGAAAAACGTCGCGGTCCTTGATCCTGTCGACCCTTTTCGCGGTCGCGCGCAGAACACCAAATCGTGTCCGCACGAGCAAATAAACTAATACCACAAGGAATATAAGCCGCCATCCAAGGATGGCGAAGTGAGACAAAGGGTTAGCAATAGCGAAGATTTAAGTCTAAAACCCTTAGGAAGTGCTAATATATAGTTATTGAAAGAGGCTAAGATGCAGAGACGCGAATTGATCCGCATCCTCGAAGAAGCCGGCTTCATCTCGAAAGGAGGCACTAATCACGAGAAGTTCGTCAAAGGAGATAAACTCGTGCTCGTGAAACGCCACCGAGAGATTGAGGATCAAATTACCAAAAGAATCTTAAGGCAGGCAGGACTTCGATAGCTCATCCTCATCACATTTCGCATCGAGTTTTAGAGGAGGTCTTACATGGTTTACGTATGGGAATTCGAGTTCTTTGATTCGGACGGCGTTGTCGACGCTGTGCCATGTGGCTCGCTGGGCGGAGGTGGAACGTTCGGATCCGACCTAAACGACGCTGTCGAAAGCGCCGCCGATTTTCTCGCATGTATGGTAGACGATCACCTTATGGGCGGCGCCGATCTTCCCGCGCCGGACTTTGGACACCAGCCACAACACGGCGGCAAGATTATCGCCGTGGCCGTCAGCCGCGAACTCGGCGACATCCCCGCCGTCACCGCAGCGGATGCCGCTCGTATGCTCGGTGTTAGCTCAGCACGGGTATCGCAACTGATAAATGCAGGACTGTTGGATTCATGGAAGGATGGCGCCAAGCGCATGGTGTCCAAAGCTTCCATCGAGGCACGACTCGCCGACGCCCCAAAGGCAGGACGCCCGAAAGAAATGCCTGTTGCCGTGTAAAGAGACGTCTATGCATACCATTTTGACATATTGACCATTGAGTTCTCTCGATTCGCTACGCACCGCGTCGCGAATCGAGCTGGACATATTGCCGCTGATTGCCGCGCATCTCCAATCCGAAGTGTAAGAGGAGTTTTCCATGACAGACAGACCGAAAACAACACTGCGCGACTGCATCTACGGACTTGCCGTCGGCGACGCGCTGGGCGTTCCATACGAGTTTATGCCTCGCGGCACGTTCGAATGCATGGACATGATCGGCTACGGCACGCATGGGCAACCCGCCGGCACCTGGAGCGACGACACATCTATGACGCTTGCTACCTGTGACTCGATTAGGGAGCTCGGGCATATCGACACCGCAGACATGCGCGACAAGTTCGTAGGCTGGATTGCCCGTGGCGAGTATACGATTGACGGTGTTTTCGATTACGGCGGCACGACCGCTCGAGCCCTGCGCACCGGCAAAGGAGGCTCCGGCGAGCGCGACAACGGCAACGGATCGCTCATGCGCATCGCGCCCCTGGCGTTTGTCGACGCGACGGACGAAGAGATCCGTGAGGTCTCTGCAATCACCCACGCTCATAGAACATCGACCGACACATGCGTCATATTTATCGAGCTGATGAGAGACGTGCTGAGCGGCGCACTCCCCTCGTGGGCGCTGCAGCTGAAAAGCGCGCCCGAGCACGAAATCAGATCCGGCGGCTTCGTGCGCGACACGCTTAAGGCAGCCACCTGGTGCTTCGTCAACACCAGCAGCTACGAAGACTGCGTGCTTGCCGCCGTCAACCTGGGCGACGACACCGACACCACCGCAGCCGTCGCAGGCGCCCTCGCCGGCACGGCATACGGTATCGAGGCAATTCCACAGGAGTGGGTCGATACCCTACGAGGGAAGGATCTGATTGAGAACTGCCTGTTTTAGGGCACCATTCAAGAAATAAGGTAGGAGGCATCGTGGAGGGGAAGATCGCGAATATCGATGAGTTCAAAATGGACGAAAACGAGACCCCGCTACTCCCAACGGAACTGAGGGAGGAAGAAAACCTTTACGTCCTCCCCGACGGGAGTTACCTCCCCTGCGGAGTCTACAAGACCGCGGACGGCGACTTGCTCCTTTATGAGCCATCCGAACTTAGTTTCTTCGGGCAGATGACTACCCAATTCAAAGAGAGCTAGAGGTTTGATTGCCCGTTAGATCGACACTGTTCCAAACCAGGGGATGGGTGGAGAAGGGGGTCATAGAAAAGGGCCAGTTGCTGCCGGCCCTTTAGACATTAGCTCCTGCGTTGCCCGCGTCTCCGAAGTTTAAGCGCTGAGGAGCGGGTTCCGCGGCACACCTTGATTTTACCCGGTGGGGCGGCTCTTTTGCATCCGTCCCACCGTTTATTTACATCTACCGCCACAAGCAGATATCGCGGGAACGAGAACAAAGAAACAACGCCAGCGCGGCCAACAGAACAGACAATCCATGCGACCAAAGAAATAGAAAAACTCCCGCGGCCTCGGTTCCTCACCCAGGTCTAGGCGCTTTTCTTGGCGCCATCGCACCACATCCGCCATCGCCTCCGGCCCGACACTCATTAAAATGCAAGCGGGAAACGATCTCAAGATCACCAACAACAGCTTCAAGCAAGCGCTTGGGCAGCTGTCACAACACGAGCGCCCATAAAGAGAAGTCGATTTAAATAACTAAGAGAGCCTTGCCACCAATTGTCGTTCTGGCGCGATCAACTGATAAGTCAAATGGCAACTAACAGGTGTCAGATATACCAATATACACAAGATTAACTGCTAGAATGCAATGGTGGACAGGCTCACCAACGTCGCGGAAGCATAAGGTAAGGAGTGCGCATGATTGCTGTCGATTACAGCTCCTCAACTTCATTTAATGAGGATGCTTTCGAACAAGGCATCATTGACCACTTGCAAACGAGTCTGGGGTACGAGCACCTCTATGGACCTGATGTCGCTCGTTCCTCCGACGCGTTTGACGACGCCTTCCTACCTGACGTCATCGGGCCCGCCCTTGAGTGCATTAACCCCACGCTCAATCGACACGCGATTGATGCCTCAATAACTAGACTAAAGGAAATCGAGGGCAGCGACCTCATCGCCAAGAACAGCATCTTCATGGACATGCTCCAGAACGGTGTGGAGACAAGCTGGTTTGACGGCAAAGAAGAGCATACGGACATCGTGCGCTTGGTCGATTACGACAATCCCGAAAAGAACTGCTTCCACGTTGTTAACCAGTGGACCTACATCGAGTGTGGCACCAACAAACGTCCAGATGTCATCGTATTCGTCAACGGGCTTCCGCTCGTTCTCTTTGAATTGAAGTCACCCGCTCGAGCCGACGCTGACAGCGAAGATGCCTACCAACAGATTCAAAACTACAAACGGCAGATTCCATCGCTTTTCGTGTACAACGCCTTCTGCGTCACCAGTGACATGCTTCACACCAAGGTTGGCACGATCACCGCCAACGAGTCACGCTTCGTTGAGTGGAAGAGCGTCGATGGAAGCTACGAGGCCACCCAGTACGCCGATTGGAAAACCCCTCTGGACGGCATGTTCCCCAAGAAGCGGCTCATCGACATCCTGAAGAACTTCATTCTGTTCTCCGAGGACGCGAAAATCCTCGCGGGATACCATCAGTACTTCGCGGTGAACAAAGCGCTCGAGAGCGTGCATGAGGCCATCGGCGGCGACGGCAAGGGCGGCGTCTTCTGGCACACGCAGGGCTCGGGCAAGTCGCTTTCGATGGTTTTCCTTGCCCATCTGCTCGAAGAGAAACTCGACAGCCCGACCATCGTGGTGATTACCGACCGCAACGACCTCGACTCGCAACTGTTCGCGCAGTTCTCCAGATGCTCAGATTTCCTGCGCCAGACGCCCGTTCAGGCGCAGAGCCGCGCCGATCTTGCGCAGCAGATCTCGAGCCGCCGCGCCAACGGCATCATTTTCACCACTATGCAGAAATTCGAGGAGGAGGCCATCGCCCTCTCCGAGCGCAAGAACGTCGTCGTGATGGTGGATGAAGCGCACCGCGGGCAGTACGGGTTCGAGGAGAAATACGACCGTGACGGCAAGAAGCACACAGGCACCGCGTTGCTCATCCGCCGCGCCCTTCCGAATGCAACCTTCATCGGCTTTACCGGTACCCCTATTTCTGCCGAAGATCGATCGACTCGCGAGGTTTTCGGCGATTATATTGACGTCTACGACATGACTCAGGCAGTAGAGGACGACGCAACTCGACCCGTGTTCTACGAGAGCCGCGTCGTCGCACTCAAGCTGGATCAGGGCATCCTTGCAAAAGTTGACGATGAGTACGAAAAGCTCACCGAGCAAGCTAACGCCGAAACCATTGACGCAAGCAAGCGTAACTTTGCAAATCTGGACGCCGTTCTAGGTGCACCCGAAGTCATCGATGCCCTATGTCAGGACATCGTAGCGCACTACGAGACCAACCGTGCGCACGAACTCACCGGCAAGGCGATGATCGTCGCGTATTCGCGCCCCGCCGCCATGGCTATATATCAACGCATATGCGAGCTGCGACCTTCTTGGAAGAACGAGGGCAAGCTCGGCGTTGTCATGACCATGGGCAATCAGGACCCCGAGTGGTGGTTCGACGTCGTAGGCAATAAGGCCCATGTGAAGGAGATGGCAAAGCGCTTTAAGGATGACGCCGACCCGCTCAAAATCGTAATCGTCGTAGACATGTGGCTCACCGGTTTTGACGTGCCGAGCCTTGCCACTATGTATGTGTATAAACCCATGCGCGGATATAACCTGATGCAGGCAATCGCACGCGTAAACCGAGTATACAAAGACAAGGTTGGCGGATTGGTTGTTGACTATGTAGGCATAGCCAACGCCCTTAAACGCGCCATGAAGGACTACACCAAACGCGACCAAAAGAAATACGGCGACATGGATATCGGGAAAACCGCCTATCCTAAGTTCTTGGAAAAACTGGCGGTCTGTCACGACAAAATGTTCGGATACGATTATTCGGAATTCATGAGCACCGAGTCCGCCGCACGTCGAAGCGAACTCATAACGGGTGGAGTAAATCATATCCTCGCACCCGGCGACGAAGATATCACCCGCGACTTTGTTGAGCAGGCAGGAGTCATGCTCAAAGCCTATGGACTCGCCAAAAGTCGCGCAACAGACATGCAGCGCATCGAGGCTGGCTATTTCCAGGTTGTTCGAGAGCTCATCCTTCAGCTCACCGAGCAGGGCGGCACCCGCAGCAAAAACGGAGGCAAACTTACCCTTAAGCAGGTAAATGACCGCATCAATGCACTACTCGAACAGAACATCGTCCATACCGACGGCGTAATAGACCTGTTTAAGGTGGAAGACGAAACGGTTTCGATTTTTGATCCCAAGTTTCTGTCGAGCCTCTCGCGTATGAAAGAGAGGAACTTGGCTTACGAGTTGTTGAAAAAACTCATCGACGACCAGATCAAGGGCTACCGCAAGAAGAGCGTAACGCAGGCAAAGAAGTACTCAGAACTCATGCAAAGCATGGTAAATAGCTATCTAAATGGACAGCTCACAAACGCTGAGGTATTCGAAGAAATGCTCAAGATGGCGAAAGAGATGCTTTCCGAAAACCAAAAGGCAAAGGAGCTTGGGCTTAGCGAAGAAGAGTTTGCGTTTTACGAGGCGCTAACACAACCGCAAGCAGTCGCCGATTACTATCGCGGGAGGAATGACGAGCTGGTCGCCATCACGCAAGAGCTCGCTGCGAAGATGCGCGAAATGCGCACGGTCGATTGGCAGAAGAAACAAAGTGCACGCGCTGCTATGCGCGTTGCAATCAAGCGTCTGCTCAAACATCATAAGTATCCGCCAGAGGGCATGGAGTCGGCACTGGCCACCGTGATGGATCAGTGCGAACTCTGGGCCGACAATGCAGCATAGGGAGTTAAAACAGCATGGCTAAAAGCAAGGCTAAGGACACCAAGAAGAACACGGCCGATGTTGGCTTTGAGGACCAACTGTGGAACGCCGCAGACGTGCTGCGCGGCAACTTGGACGCTGCTGAGTACAAAAACGTCGTATTAGGCCTCATTTTCCTGAAGTACCTCTCGGACCGCTTCGACGAGCGCTATCTAGAGCTCGTCGCAGAGGGTTACGGCGACGAGGAAGATCGTGACTGCTACATGGAGCAGAATGTCTTCTTCGTTCCCGAAGAAGCACGTTGGGCGAACATCTCACAGGCGGCGCATACGCCCGAAATTGGCCAGATCATTGACAATGCCATGCGCGCCATCGAGCGCGAGAACGACAAGCTCAAAGGCGTGCTACCCAAGAACTTCGCTCGTCCCGAACTAGATAAGCGACGCTTAGGCGACGTCGTAGACTTATTCACAAACGTACAAATGACCGATAACGAGAGCGAGAAAGACCTGTTAGGGCGCGCATACGAATATTGCCTACAGAAATTCGCATCAATGGAGGGCAAAAACGCCGGTGAGTTCTATACGCCGTCGTGCATCGTGCGCACGCTAGTTGAAATCCTCCAGCCTTTCCACGGTCGTGTGTACGACCCCTGCTGCGGCAGCGGAGGCATGTTCGTGCAGTCCGCCGCCTTCGTCGAGTACCATGGCGGCAACGTGGTACAGGACATCACTATCTTTGGCCAGGAGAGCAACCCTACCACGTGGAAGCTCGCAAAGATGAACCTCGGTATTCGCGGCATCGAGGCTGACTTGGGCAACTATGCAGACACCTTCAGCGCCGACCAGCACAAGAATGAAAAGTTTGACTATGTGTTGGCAAACCCACCCTTCAACCTCAAGAACTGGGGCGGCGAAGCGCTGCAGGAAGACGTACGTTGGAAGTACGGCATGCCGCCCACGGGCAACGCCAACTTCGCTTGGATGCAGCATATGATTTGGCATCTTAACGGCACGGGCAAGATTGGCCTCGTATTGGCAAACGGGTCGCTTTCGAGCCAGACGAGCGGCGAGGGCGATATCCGACGCGCTATCGTAGAGGACGATTTGGTCGAGGGCATTGTAGCCATGCCGGGGCAGCTGTTCTACAGCACCCAAATTCCCGTGTGTCTGTGGATCCTGAACAAGAAGAAGGCTCAGTCCGGCAAGACGCTATTCATCGATGCCCGCGAAATGGGCACCATGGTCTCTCGCAAACTGCGTGAGTTTACCGAAGAGGACATCAACAAAGTTGCATCCGCATTCGACTCCTTCCGCAAGGGCGAGTTCGAGCCCGTGAAGGGGTTCAGTGCCATAGCGGATTTGGATGAAATCGCCAAGCAAGATTTCATCCTGACGCCCGGTCGCTACGTAGGCATTGCCGAGGCTGCAGACGACGGCGAACCGTTCGAAGAGAAGATGTCGCGCCTGGCCAGCGAGATTTCGAAGTGCTTTGAAGAGTCCAACCGCTTGCAGGAGCAGATTAAGAAGAATCTGGAGGCGATTGGTTATGGGATGTAGGGCATCTTATGTCCCACTGGGCGAAATAGCTAAGTTTGAATCGGGCGGAACCCCGAGCAAAAAGAACAAAAAATACTGGAATGGTTCTATACCCTGGATTAGCGCAAAGACGCTTGTGGGGGATACGGTCTATGAGAGCGACTTTGCAATTACTAAGGAAGGCCTTGAGGCTGGTAGCAAATTAGCACCAAAGGGCTCACTGTTGCTTTTAACGAGAGGTAGCGGGCTGTTTAAACGAATACCACTTGCTATCGCTGGAAAAGAAGTCGCATTCAATCAAGATATAAAGTGCGTCAACTCAGCCGCTAAAGGCATATCAAATAGGTATCTTTTTTATGCACTCACATCGCTGGAGCCTTCCATTTCCGCAATGCTTGAGACAACGGGCATTGGTGCTGGGAAACTAGCGACCGATAGGCTTAAAGCACTGCCGGTCCCCGTTCTTGACGAAGCCGCCAGAGATAAAGTGACCCATTTTGCTGACTGCATCTATCGCAAGATACATCTCAACACTAAGCTAAATGGCTATTTAGCTGCTTGAGATCGACCTTTGAGACGTCGATTTCTCCTGACATTAATTTAGGGAGGAGGACGTCACGAAGAGCGGCGAGACGGTGTTTCTCTTTACTTGAGCTCGATGCTTGGCTAAGCGCTGATTCAATAAAATCAACAGTTGCTCCACTTGGATTACTTGCAACTTTATAAGTGAGCATCTGCTTTTTGTCCCCTCTTGGCATCTTTGTGCCCTTTGCGCCCTTCATGATGTAATCGAAGAAAGCATCGCTGCGCATACATGAATAGAGGTAACCGGACTGCTCCGGTTGCTTGGATCTAAACACTAGGACATCACCCGAACAGGTTCCAGTTCGGTCTGCGTACCAGATTTTTTTAAAGTATGGGCGAATGTTCGAAACCAGAATGTCCCCGGCCTTGTAGACCGTAACTTTTCCGGTTTGGGGCAGGGACGATGGTGCCTGCCTACCCTTCTTGCCAGGGAGCAGAGACTCTGTTGAAACGTAGGTATCAAAGTTAGCCTCATTGTAATCGACTTTCTCTTTCACTAAATCGCATAGCGAGGATAGTTCGACAGCGAAACCTTTTTCGTGATTGGCAACCGCTTCGCACTGTTCTTCTAAATAGCCATTTAGCTTAGCGTTAGTCACAATTTTTGACTCGAACAGTTCAAAGAGGCCAACCAATACGTCCCTGACATCGGATTGAGCCGGAATGTCCCAGTCCAAAAAGTCCTTTCGGGACAAGGACATATTTGTGGTGCCGGTCCCGCGGGCCTTACAATATGCGCGATATTGAGGGGTTCGCAAGCTCCAATAAACATACCGTCTCGTTTTCATATCTAGATCAGGATTGAATTCAAGCTTTACTGTGTCTTGGGTTAGACGACCTTCAGGCAAATCCGACGGAACACGTGCGACAGCGCCGAGCAAATCACACGACTGAGTCAAATCTTTAAGGGAGACATATAAATCCCCTGGATGAAGAAGAATGCGCGAATCAGAGTTGCCTGGGTATCGCTTCCAGGACCCGTGCTTAAATCCTCCGTTACGATGGATGCTGCCCAAACCCAAAAGGACGGGACCCTCCGTCTCCGAAAGTAAAGCGCTTTTATATGTATTCCCTCGAACAAGGGTAGTTACGTCTCCGAGCTTCATTCTAAATACTTCCTATGAGAAGCCTTCACGTTGTTTTGATTCACCATGGCGTAGTGCATGGTGGTATCTATTTTCGCATGCCCTAGCAGCTTTTGCACCTGCTCTATGGGCATTCCCTTATCGATGGCATGGGTGGCAAGCGTGCGGCGAAACTTATGCGGATGAACGCGGTTGATGCCGGCGCTTCTGCCTAGGTCGCGCAAACGGAGTTCTATGCTCCCAACCGTAATACGTCGAGCTGAGGAATCGAGCGCAACAAAGAGTGCAGGACTCTTGTCGACGCGGCTCGAAAGATATTCCGTAAGATGCAACTTAGCACGCGCGTCGAAATAAACGGGGCGCTGCTTATTTCCCTTTCCCATTACAAGGCATTCACGCTCGTGCAGATTGACATCCTTCCTGTCGAGTCGCACAAGTTCGCCAATACGCATGCCCGTCGAAGCGAGTAGATCGACGATGGCAAGATCTCGCTTGGACTCACAGGCATCTCGCAAGACCTCCAGTTCCTCATCGCTAAGCACCTCTTTGGCTACTTGAGCTGTTTTGACGCGACGAATGCGCCTTACAGGACTTTTTACAATGTAATCCTCATCTTCAAGCCACGAATAGAAGCTCGACATGATGCGGCGTATATTATCGATTGTGACTTTACTAGAACCGCGTTTCACCTCGTAATCATTGAGATAACGGCGCAAGTCGTCACTCTCAACCTGGGTATAGGGCTTAGCAAGCGCTGTGTTCATATGCTGTAAGGTTGCCTCATAGTATGCAATGGTTTTAGGAGAGCACCCCTCGACCTCTTTAGCGGTGAGAAAGAGCGCGAGCAGATCTTGTCCCGGTTCCGCTTGTTTCGGTCCAAGTGCCCGTCTAAGCGCAATGGCAAGATGCTTGAGCTGATGTGGGTCGAGAAGGCTCTGCATTTCCGAAAGCACGGCATTGATGACAGTTTCCACGCTGCTCCTTTCGTCGAGTACGATAGCCACAGTGTGGACGACGCGTTGTACATAGTGAAGTAAATGGCTATTTACTTGATTTGGCAACAGCGCAATTTGAGGCTGCGCTGAAAGAGTGTGCGTCCAATGTGAGGCTTGGAGATATCATCGGGCTCGAAGATTCAAAGAGAGTTCCTCTTAATAGCAGGGATCGTAAGAATCGAAAAGGGCCTTATCCATATTACGGGGCAACGTCAATCATGGATTATGTCGACGATTACCTTTTTGATGGGGTGCGGGTGTTGCTTGGTGAAGACGGCTCGGTCATCGATTCTGAGGGGAAGCCCGTTCTTCAGTACGTCTGGGGAAGATATTGGGTCAACAACCATGCCCATATTCTGAAAGCTGCTGGCGCGTATTCTCTAGAAGCTATATATGTCGCGTTGAGGCGCACTTCGATCGGCCATATTGTTACCGGTGCAGTCCAAATGAAGATCAGCCAGCGTAATTTAAAAAAACTCGAGGTATCTATGCCAGATCCGGGGTCGCTCGACTACCTACAGCCCCTTTTCGCTGCATACCGTAATCTGTGTGAAGAAAGTCGCTACCTTGCAACTCTTCGCGACGCCCTTCTGCCCAAGCTCATGTCAGGTGAAATTGACGTCTCGAAGGTCGTCCTCACGCAGCTAAATAGCCATTTAGCTAAGTCTCTACGGCAGCTCGGACTCCATGTCTCGTCGCAAAATAACGGGGCGGCCCGCACCCCTGCGAGCCGCCCCGTGCCCCTAGCTATCGCGTCATAAGGCTAACCAGCGCCACTCCCCTACTTCCCAAATAGCGCACCCAGCAGGCCGCGGCGTTTGGACTTCTCCTCTCGGTAGGAGCCCTCGGCCACCGCTGCCACCTGACGCGGTTGCCCGCCGCCTCCATGGCGCACGATCTGGTATAGGAAGGGCGATTTAACGTATTTGACCTCGATGGGCGTGGCGTGCACGGTGCTTTCGCTCGACAGCATCACGTTGGGATTGAGCGGTGCCACCACATGTGTCTCGCGCTTGTCGCTAAACACTACCGCGGCCGCGCGGCCCGTCTGGCCGTTTACGGCAATGCGCACCTGCTCGCCTTCGCGGCTGTCCGTCGCCGGACGATCGACAAAGTAGACCGGCACCATCACCAGACCATCCTTGTGTTTGCGGGCCTTGCGCGCCCACGTGCGGATACTCTTTTTATTGAGCCCCAGCACCGCCTCGGCATCGTTGCCGGCAACGTCGAGCGCCAGCTTATCAATGACCACCTGGTCCTTGGTAGACGCATCGACGGAAACAACGCGAAAGTCACCTTCCTGCATGGCAGGATCGAACGGCCCCACCTTGCCAAAGTCCCACGGCTCCAAAATGCCCATAAGACGAACGTCCAGGTAGTTTGCCCGCGGATATGCCCAGTCGAGCACCTCGTAGTACACCAAGGTCTCCTTGCTCAGCCCCTTGCCCGGGAAGGACGCCATCATGCGCAAATCCGCGAGCGCCATGGGAAAGTAGAAGAGCATCATGTCGTTTTGGATCGCGTCTTCTACATCGTGACCGGCAAAGGCTTCCGCATACTGGTGCACCAGCTGCAGCGCGTTGGCACGTGCCTGCTGCGGCGAGATTTCGCAGGGAATACCCTGCTCGGGTACATACTCCGCACCAACGCCCATGGTCAGGCGCTTGCTAAAGGTACCGGGCTTGAGTAGGTCTGCAACGCCGATCTTATTGCCGCAGGACGGGCATTCAAATACGCGCTGGGTCGACTCGCCTTCGAAGGATGCGCCACAGAAGGGGCACGGGATGCTCACATGCGCGGCCTCCTGGAACTCCTGCGCCGTGCCGCGGTCCTCCCACAGTAGATGCTCCAGAACCGACTGGTTGCGCCAGTGCGCATGAAAGAAATACCAGTCGGGGTCCACCGGGCGCTCGAGCTGCGACACATGGGTGAGCTTAAGCAACCCATCGACAACCGTCAGCGGCGCATGGCGAATGCCCAGGGCGCTCTTGGGCTCCCCCGCATCGGCCTGCCACGGAACGACCGTGCCGCAATAGGCGCACTCAAAGCTGCGTTGAGCCTGGTGCGAGTACATAGGGCCTCCGCAGTTTTGGCATTTAATGGCAAACATCTCGTCCATGGATACATCCTCCTTTACGCAGGGGCTGTCGACATTAAGTATGTCGGGCAGGCAGGCACAAGCCCATACCCATGTGGCCCAAAATGGAGCACCCGGTCGGACAAGAAGCCCCGATCGTTAGCTCCAGCAGACCATTGCTGCATTTTCTGAGCATCGGCGCACGGCGCGCCCATGCGAGCTACACTATCCCCTTAAACGAGGATGCGAGGAGGTACGCCATGCTATTTGTAAATCGGCTGGTACATACACTTGTTCCTGGCAGCGAGGGCGAGCCGGTCGATGCATCTTGTCGCACCAACGCGGGCTTTGCCGCAAGCCTCATCTGCATTGGCCTCAACATAACCCTGTGCCTGGCCAAGGGCATCGCGGGTCTGCTCGCCGGCTCTGTCTCGCTTGTCGCCGATGCCTTTAACAACCTCTCCGATGCCTCGAGCAACATTGTGAGCTTGCTCGGGTTCCGCCTTGCCAGCCGCCCGGCAGACGAAGGCCACCCCTATGGCCACGGCCGTTACGAATACCTCGCCGGCTTGTTTGTCGCCGTCCTCGTTTGTGCCGTCGGCATCAACCTGGTGCTCGAGTCCATTACCAAGATCATCAAGCCCTCCCCCACCGCCTACACGCTGGTCTCCCTAGCCGCCCTCGTCTTATCCATGCTCGTCAAATTATGGATGGCCGCATTCAACCGCGCGCTGGGCGACCGCATCGACTCGGAGACGCTCATCGCCACGGCGCAGGACTCCAAAAACGACGTCATCACCTCGGGCTCGGTCTTGGCGGCGGCGCTTATTTCGCAGACGACCGGCTTTGACCTCGATGGCTGGGCAGGCCTGGGTGTGGGTATCTTCATCTGCATCAGCGGCATGGGCCTGGTGCGCGACGCCATCAGCCCGCTGTTGGGACAAGCGCCCGACCCCAAGCTCGTCCAGGAAATCCGCGACAGGATCATGTCGTACCCCCAGGTCTTGGGCACACACGACCTCATGGTGCACGACTACGGCCCCGGCCGTCAGTTTGCCAGCGCACACGTGGAAATGCCCGGCGAGGGCGATGCCTTTGAGCACCACGAGATTCTGGATACCATCGAACACGACATCAAACGCCAGATGGGCATCGACATCACGCTGCACTGCGACCCCATCGCCACCACCGGCGACGACCTGCGCGGCTGGGTCAAGCGCGGCATAGCGCAAATCGATCCCGCGCTCTCCATCCACGACCTTCACGAACACGATGGCTTTGTGTCATTTGACCTGGTGCGTCCCGACGGCTTTCGCATCTCCGACGACGAGCTGTTGGAGCGCGTAACGCATATCGTGCACGAGCGCAGGCCCGATGCATCATGCGTTGTCACGTTTGACTCGGGCTTTAGCTCGCCCGACCGTCCGGCCGAGCAGCTGTAATCGACAGCAAAACGGGACGCAGGACCGCCGACCAACGCGCCCATGCGCCCGGTCACGCAATCCTACGTCCCGTTTTTGTTTGCACCGCTAAGGCTCTAGCCGCTCGGTCGCTAGTTTCCTTGCGCGCCCGAAATGCCATTTTGCAGGGCATCCCAGGCGTTCGTTGCCATATCGCCCAGGTTCTGTGCAGTATCGCCGAGATTCTGAGCTGTGTCGCCCAGCTCTTGCGCCTTGTCTCCCAACTCCTGCGCCTTGTTGCTCAGGTCCTCCAGCGTGTTGGAGCTCGAGCTGTCCGCGGTGCCTTGGTCGCCGGACGCGTTGCCCGACGAGCCGTCCTTGCGCGTGAGCTGAATCTCGAGGTTACCGTCAGCGTTGTAGTAGGCAGATGTGACGACCCAGTTGGCATCGACAACAGGTGTTGAGCCATCATCGGTCAGGATCACGGCGTTCGAAAGATCGGCCCCGCGCGACTTGAGGAGCTTCTTGGCGTTTGACCAGTACTGACCCGGGATATCGCTCAGGTCGACGGTGCCGAACTGGGCAGTCTCGGTCTGCTCGGCCGTGGTATCAGTCGTGGCGCCCCGCTTGTTGAGCATGCCCGACACGATGGCAAACACAACCGACAAGGCAAAGAAGATCGCCAGCACGATGAGGATCTTCTTGATCACGCTCGACGAACGCGAAGGCTTCTTCTCCTCGTCCTCGCCATACTGGGGGATGGACTTGGGATACTCACGATACGGCTCGCGCGCGTATCGGTCGTGCGACTCGTAGCGCGGCTGTGCCGTGCGCGGCATATATGTCGTCTGCTGAGGTTGTGGAATGGGATTTTGCAGCAGGTCATCATAAGGGTCTACCGCCGCGTTGCCGTAGGGGTTCTGCGATGAGACACCATGCGGGTCCTGCGCCGCGTTTCCGTAATTCACAACGCGCGTGGGATCGGCCGGCACCTGCGTCGTATCGGGGGCAGCGTAGCCGGGATTCGGCACGACGCGGGTCTCATCGGCGCCATTGCCCGTCCGCGGGGAGCCGTAGCCACCCATTACGGTCGTCTTATCCTGGTCCATGCAACGATTCCTTTCCGTCGCCTGTAAGCATCAAGTTATCCATGCATTCTACCCGCGCAAAAGTCTATGATGGGCAAAGCCTGCCGGTATTTACAAGACGTGTGCGGGCCTAAGGATCAAAAAGCCCCGCCGGGCTTTAGGAGTGCGGCGGGGCGGGCAAGCGGCTATGAGCAGCAGGCTTAGAACAGGCCGGTGATGTTGCCGTCGTTGTCGACGTCGATGTTCTCGGCCGCGGGAACCTTGGGTAGGCCCGGCATGGTCAGAACGCTGCCGGTCAGCGCGACCACAAAGTGGGCGCCGGCGGAAACCTTGAGCTCGCGCACGGTGATGCGGAAGTTCTCGGGCGCGCCCAGAGCCTTGGCGTTATCGCTGAAGCTGTACTGGGTCTTGGCGACGCACACCGGCAGGTTACCAAAGCCGTTCTCGCGCAGCTCGGCGAGCTGGCGCTTGGCAGCCGGCGTAAAGTCGACGCCATCGGCGCGGTAGACCTTGGTGGCAACGGCCTCCAGGGCGTCGGCCACATCGGCACCGTCCTCGTAGGCAAACTTGAGCTCGCTCGGCTGCTCAATCAGGCGCATGACCTCATCAGCCAGGTCGAGTGCGCCCTCGCCGCCCTTGGCCCAAACCTCGGACAGCTTAACGTTGACGCCGAGCTTCTGGCACTCGGACTCGATGAGCGCAAGTTCGGCGTCGGTGTCCGTCGGGAAGCGGTTGATGGCGACCACGCAGGGAAGACCATAGACGTTCTGGATGTTGTCGACGTGACGCAGCAGGTTGGGCATACCGGCCTTAAGGGCCTCGAGGTTCTCGTCGTTGAGGTCGGCCTTGGCAACGCCGCCGTTGTACTTAAGCGCGCGGGCGGTGGCGACGACCACGACAGCGCTGGGGCGAACGCCCGTCATGCGGCACTTGATGTCCAGGAACTTCTCGGCACCAAGGTCGGCGCCAAAGCCGGCCTCGGTAATCGCGACGTCACCAAAACGCATGGCCATGCGGGTGGCCATGATGGAGTTGCAGCCGTGAGCGATATTGGCGAAGGGGCCGCCGTGGACAAACGCGGGCGTGCCCTCGAGCGTCTGCACCAGGTTGGGCTTGAGCGCATCCTTAAGCAGAGCAGCCATGGCGCCCTGAGCCTTAAGGTCGCGGGCGCGGACGGGCTCGCCGGCATAGCTGTAGCCGACGACGATCTCGCCCAGGCGCTCCTTAAGATCGTTGATGCTCGTAGACAGGCACAGAATCGCCATGACCTCGGAGGCAACGGTGATATCGAAGCCGTCCTCGCGCGGCACGCCCTGGGCCTTGCCGCCAATGCCATCGATAACATGGCGCAGTTGACGGTCGTTCATGTCGACGACGCGCTTCCAGGTGATGCGCTTAACATCGATGCCGAGCTGGTTGCCCTGCTGAATATGGTTGTCGAGCATGGCGGCCAGCAGGTTGTTGGCGGCACCGATAGCATGGAAGTCTCCGGTAAAGTGCAGGTTGATGTCCTCCATGGGGATGACCTGGGCCCAGCCGCCGCCGGCGGCACCGCCCTTGACGCCAAAGACGGGACCGAGCGAAGGCTCGCGCAGGGCAACGGCGCTCTTGACGCCGCGACGACGCAGACCGTCGGCCAGACCGATGGTCGTGGTGGTCTTGCCCTCGCCCGCAGGCGTGGGATTGATAGCGGTCACGAGAACAAGCTTGGCCTGGTGATCGGTCGGCTCGTTGAGCAGTGAATAGTCGACCTTTGCCTTGTCGAAGCCGTACGGGATCAGGTGCTTTACGTCGACGCCGGCGTTCTTGGCCACCTCGGTAATGGGCAGCGGCGTGACGGAACGTGCGATTTCGATGTCAGTAGGCATGGGCGGTCCTTTCGTTACCGGATGAGAAAAAGACCAATTCAGCATAGCACGGGCGCGCAATAGTAAAACGCCCATAACCGATGAACGGCGATATGTTTATCCAATGCCCAGCGATAGCCTGACAGCCCGCCAAAACAAAGCGCCCTAAACGGTAGGTTCAATCCCCAGGTGTTCAAAGGTGCGAAGGGTTGCCTGACGGCCCTGCGGCGTACGAATCATCAACCCGCACTGCAACAGGTAGGGTTCGTAGACATCTTCGAGCGTACCCGGATCCTCGCCCACCGCGCTGGCAAGGGTCGTCAGGCCCACGGCACGGCCGGAGAACGTCTTGGCGAGCGTCTCCAAGATGCGAATGTCCATCCAGTCCAAGCCGAGCTCGTCAATCTCGAAGAACTCGAGCGCCTGACGGCAGATATCAAGCTCAATAGGACCGTTGCCGCGCACCTGGGCGTAATCGCGCACACGCTTGAGCAAGCGGTTGGCAAGACGCGGCGTACCGCGCGAGCGCGAGCCGATCTCGAGCGCGCTGGGATGGTCTATTGTCACGCCCAAAATGGTTGCCGAGCGCGTCACAATCTGGGCAAGCTCCTCGACCGTGTAGTAGTCCAGGCGATACGAAATACCAAAACGGTCGCGCAGCGGGCCGGTCAGCATACCCGAGCGGGTCGTTGCCGCCACCAGCGTAAACTTGGGGATATCCAGGCGAATCGAGCGCGCCGCCGGACCTTTGCCAATCACGATATCGAGCGCAAAGTCCTCCATCGCGGGATACAGGACTTCCTCGACCGAACGGTTGAGGCGGTGGATCTCGTCGATAAACAGCACGTCACCCGGCTGCAAGTTGGTAAGGATGGCCGCCAGGTCGCCGGTGCGCGCGATGGCCGGGCCACTCGTCGTCTTAATCTGAGCGCCCAGCTCGTTGGCGATAACGGTGGCCAGCGTGGTCTTGCCCAGACCCGGAGGGCCCGAGAAGATCACGTGGTCGAGCGTCTCGCCACGGCTCTGCGCCGCCTCGATCAGCACGCGAAGGCTCTGCTTGATATGCTCCTGACCGCAGTAGTCGTCCAGGCGCTGGGGACGCAGGGTACGGTCGACATCGAGGTCCTCGGGCGTTAGCTCCGAGCCCACCATGCGCTCACCGTGCGCCATGTATGCCGCCGGCGAGCTGCCGGGCGTCGCCCACAGGTCCTGAGAGTCATCGGCTTCCCACATCACGCATCCATTCCGAGTCGCTTAAGCGCCGCGCCGAGCAGATCCTCGACACGCATATCCTGCCCATCATACCCGCTCAGAGCGACATCGGCCTCCTGCGGGCTAAAGCCCATGGAAAGGAGTGCCGCGCGGGCATCATCGATGGCCGAGGGAGCGGCAGCGGGCACGGGCATCGCAACCTGTCCGGGAATCACGTCGACCGGCACAAAGCCCTTATCCTTGGCAAAGGTACTCTTGAGCTCCAGAATGAGGCGCTGTGCAGTCTTTTTGCCCACACCGGGTACCTTAGCCATGCCCTTGTCGTCCTCGGCCATCACCAGCGAATACAGCTGCCCCACGGTATAGGTGGAAAGCACGGCGAGCGCCAAGCGCGGGCCAACGCCCGAGACGGACACGAGCCGGTCAAACATCGTGCGCTCGTCCTTGGAGGCAAATCCAAAGAGCGTCATGGCGTCCTCGCGCACCTGCATACGCGTGTAGAGGCGGACCTCGCCGCCGGGCGTCGGCAACGTGGCCGCAGTGCTGCCCGAGATGCCGAGCTCAAAGCCCACGCCCGACACATCGACGACAGCAGAGCTCATCGTGGCCTCGACAAGCGTTCCGTGGAGCTGGGAGATCATCAGTATCCGGTTCCTCTCTGTTGATAGAACTCGCCGCCGGTAAGCGCTCGGGTGCGGCTGAGGTTAACATGACAGATGGCGCAGGCCAGGGCATCGGCGGCATGGTCGGGGTGCGGGTCGTGATCGAGCTGCGTAAGCGTACGCACCATGTAGGCGACCTGTCGCTTATCTGCAGCGCCGGTGCCCACAACAGCCTGCTTAATCTGCATAGGCGTGTATTCGCCAATCTCGAGCGCGCACTCCGAAAGCGCCACAAGCGCAGCGCCGCGGGCATGCGCCGTGGGGATGGCCGAACGAACGTTGGCGCCAAAGTAGATGCTCTCGATAGCAGCGGTATCGGGACGATAGCGTTCGACAACGCCCTTGAGGTCGCGGGCGATATGCGACAGGCGCACCGCGAGCGGACTTCCAGCACTGGTCTCGATGCAGCCATAGGCACGACAGCGAACCTCGCCACGTCGCTCCTCGATAATCCCCCACCCCGTATGGGCCAAACCAGGGTCGATACCCAAGATAACCAAGCCAACCTCCCCTCGTCACAAGCGCAGCGCAAGGCAAGGCCCCACGCACTATTCACGAACGTCTGTTCTAGAATAACACAACAGCGACCGTATCTGGCAAGCAAGGTCGAACCATAGGTTGAGCATAAGTCAGCGAGCGAGTCTCTGCCGTGGCAAGGTGTCGAGAAAGAGGAGCGCCGCGTACTTCTGTACGCAAGCGACGGTTTGAGCGGCAGATGGCCCGGCAGGGGCTCGCGTAGCGTCGACTCGTTACGCGGTTTGGCAAAACCGCGTAACCTTGGCCCTATCCCCAGTTTAGTTCTGCGAGAAAAAAGGAAACTGACGGGGATCCACCGGCGGATGTGGCATCGGCGTGCCCTGGGGCCCGCCCTGCGGTCCGCCCTGGCCGCCCATCATCCTTTCGATGGCGTCCTGGACCTCGCCCTCGAACTTTTTCATTCCCTCGTGCAAACGACGCTGACCGTCCTCAGAGCGCAGCTCCTCCATCTGCTCGGGCGAAATACCCAACAGCTCACCCAACAGACCCATCATCTCACCGCGCATGCGATCGCCCGTATCGCTATCGGCAAAGCGGCGCACTTCGGCGCGCGCCAGTGAATCAACCGTCATGCGCTCCTTGCCGTTGAGCCCCAAATCGGACCACGCAAGCATGTACGGCCAAGCGCGCTCGGCAAACGAACGGGCCGAAACGATCGGCGCCGTCGGCAACATGCGACGGGCAGCCTCACCCTGTCGAACGAGCATCAGCAGCAGCGAGCAGGCCTCAGGCTTGCCAGCGGCCATCGGGATGTCGTCGAAAGATCGATTGCGGTCCACGTGCGCCTCGAGCGCGCCATCGACCTCACCCGGCTCAAGCCCGCCGAGCAGCTGTGCCGCGCGGTCGAGCATATCGACCGGACCGTCGAGCGTCGAGAGCGCCTGCGCCAGCACTCGCTCCATACAATCTTCCACCGCGTTGAGCGTCACGAGCTCTTGGGGCACCACGGCAGACGTGCGGTTGCGCACGCGCGCCACAAACTCAAGCGTCGACAGGTACACATCGCCAAAGGGCGCAAAGTCGCCCTGGTAGCCGCCGGACAGTGCGGGCGCCGCCAGCGCGTACTCGGTCTTGGAGAGCGGGCTCAACGCCATGGCGCCCAGCTCGAGCGCCGTGTCCTCCAACATCAGGCCCAGCGCACGCGAGCGCAGACGCTCGGCATCGCCCGCCGACACGTCGCGATCGAGCACACGCGCCGCATCCGGTGCATCGCGCTCGACGGTGCGAATGTGCAGGCGCTCGGCAATCGCGCGGACGGCGGCACAGCGGGCAGCCTCGGCCTCTTCCTGAGCCGGCGTAAAGATACGGTTGCGCCCCAGCACAAGGCCAATCACATTACGCGGGCCCAGAGCGTCAACGGCAAGTGCCGCCAGCAGGGACGACGGCAAGTCACCCTCGAGTGCCACCACAGCACGCGACGTGCCGCGAGCGCGGGCGTTGTCGCGCACGGCGAGCACCAGCGCCTGCCACAGCCACTCCTCGGAACGAAACTCGGGCAGTTCGTGATCTTCCAGGGCATCGAGCATCACGCCGCGCTGAATCTCCTGAACCAGCAGGCTCTCCTCAAAACACGGCGCCTGGGCCACCACGCGACCGCAGTCGTCGAGCACAAACGAACCGCCGGTATATACCGACTCGTCGTACGCACCGACCGGCGCCATGCAGGCAAACCACACGCTGCGCTTAGATGCGATCTTGCGGTAGGCACCGCTGCGAACGGCGGCGATGGCGGCAGTCTCGCGGTCGGTCATGTCAAACGCGTTGAATTGGAAATACGCAATAAGGTCAACACCGGTCGGCAACATCTCGAGTTCGCGGTCCAAGTCAAAAATCACGGCGATGCGCACGCCGTCCACGTCGAACACCGGCGGCGCCCAACGCGTGTCGTTGTTCTCGCCACGCTGCAGGGCAATGCTCGATCGCGCCGGCACCACATGACCGTCCTTGAGCATCATGTAGTCGAGCAGCGGCTGGCCCTCAAACGAAACGGCCGCGGGCACGATGCAGATCATATCGAGCTCTTGGATACGCTCGGCAACACCGGTCAGGCCTGTCAGCATGTCGTGCTCAAAGTCGGCAGTACCCACCAGGCCGCCGGGCAGAGCACCCATAAAGAGCGGAGCCGGGACGCACAGCACGCGCGCCCCGCGCTCGTGGGCCAGACGAGCCTGGTCCTCGATGCGACCGCAAATGCCCTCAATATCACCCAGGCGCATATCGATCTGTGCAAGCGCGAGCTTCATGGCCCAGCCCTTTCCGTCGTAAACCATCGAAACCGTAGTAAAAGCGCCGGCCGCATAATGCAGCCGGCGCTTGCATGTGCATATGCTAGCTATGATACCCCGAGCGGGGGCGCGCTCCTAGAACGTCGCGGACCACAGCCCATGCAGGTTGCAGTAGGCATAGACGGTACCGGTCTTGGAGCCGCCAGCGAAAAACGTCGCGGGCTTCATGCCGGGCTCAAGGTAATGGACCTCCAGGCGGCCCTCGGCCTCAAGCGCGATCCACTCGATGTAGTGCTCGGGCAGCATGGGGTGCTCCGTCGAGCCCACGCGCGCACGAATGACGTGGCCGTCGCGCTCGATCTCGACAACAGGCACGTGCTTCTCGTGCGCCGCATCCTCGGTGTTTGCCGTCAGCTCCGTGCAGCCGGCAGGGGTCGCAACGTCGTCGCCAAGAGCGGCAACGAGCTTGCCGTCGGAGTCTTTAAAGAATTTCGCCATGATGTTCTCCTTTGCTGATGTGCCAATGTTCTCAATGGTTCTTATGCCCAAAGAGCGCCGAACCATCCATGGCATTACAAATGAACACATAACGGGTGAGGCAAGCGGTCGGGCCAGGACGAACCGGCGACCTGGCCCAGCCCGGCAGCCCCATCCCGCGCGCAGCTAGCGACCGTCGCCACCGAGCAGCGCCAGAACATCCTCGCGGGTAAACAGCGCCGACGAAATGCCATCGCCGCCGAGCACACTGTTGACCAGGTCGCGCTTGGACTCCTGCATCTGCATGATGCGTTCCTCGATCGTGTCCTTGGCGATGAGCTTGTACACGGTCACGGTGTGCTGCTGGCCAATGCGGTGGGCGCGGTCGGTCGCCTGGTCCTGCGCCGCCACGTTCCACC
The DNA here is from genome assembly GCF_052122015.1 of Collinsella sp. LCP19S3_A6. Lineage (NCBI taxonomy): Bacteria > Bacillati > Actinomycetota > Coriobacteriia > Coriobacteriales > Coriobacteriaceae > Collinsella > Collinsella sp. LCP19S3_A6. Next base: position 129,551 of record NZ_JBQKDD010000002.1, on the reverse strand, counting down.
ACGGGTCGTAGTGGATGACCACGTCGGCAGCCGTCAAATTAAGGCCCACGCCGCCCGCCTTGAGCGAAATCAAGAACACCGGCACCTCGCCCGCTTGGAACTGCGCAACCATCTTGGCGCGGCTCTCTTTAGACGATGCGCCCGTAAGCTTAAGGAAGGCGATATCCTCCTTGGCCAGGCGCTTGCCGATGATATCGAGCATGCCCGTAAACTGGCTGAACAGCAAGATGCGATGACCGCCGTCGAGCGCGCCGCGGACGAGCTCCATACACGTATCGAGCTTGGCGCTTCCCGCCTTGTAGTCCGCGTAATGCAGATGAGGATCACAGCAGATCTGGCGCAGCTTGGTGAGCTCGGCAAGTACCTTGAGCTTATCTTTTTTGAACTCCCCGGCCTCGCGGTGCTGCACTTGCTGGGCAATGCGGTCCTGGTTGGCCAGGTAGAGCTTACGCTGCTCGCCGGTAAGCTGCGCCATCACCGTGTCCTCGATCTTCTCGGGCAGGTCGGCCACCACGTCTTCCTTGACGCGGCGCAGCACAAACGGCGACACGAGCGCCTGCAGGCGAGCGGCGCTGTCACCCTCGACGTGCTCGACCGGGCTTTCGAAGCGCTTGGCAAACGACTCGCGCGTGCCGAGCAGGCCCGGCATCAAAAAGTCGAAGATGCTCCAGAGCTCGGACAAGCGGTTTTCGATGGGCGTGCCCGTCAAGGCAAAGCGCACAGCGGCCGGCAGACGCTTTGCGGCGCGAGCCACCTGCGTGAGCGGGTTTTTAATGTACTGGGCTTCGTCCAGCACCACGCGGGCAAAGTCCTGCTCGACGTACTCGTCGATATCGCGGCGCATGAGGTCATACGACGTCACGACCACGTTATGCTCGGCCACGCCGGCTATCTGCACGCGACGTTGGGCCTTGGTGCCCACAATGGCGCACACATCGAGCGACGGGGCAAAGCGCTCCAGCTCGGCGGTCCAGTTGTACACAAGCGACGCAGGGCACACCACAAGCGTGGGCTTAGCGTCCCCCGCCTCCACGCGCGCCAGGATATGCGCGATCATCTGGAGCGTTTTGCCCAGGCCCATGTCGTCGGCCAAGATGCCGCCAAGGCCCAGGTGTTCGAGCGAACCGAGCCACTGGTAGCCATCGACCTGGTAGCCACGCAGCGTGGCCTTGAGCGAGGCCGGCACCGTAAAGTCCATCTTGCCGAGCGTGTCCAGGCGCTCGACGGTGCGACGGAATGCAGCGTCGCGATCGACTTCGAGCGCGGACGTGCGCGCAAGCATGCTGTCGACGAACAGGGTACTCGACGCGGGAAGCGACACGCCGTCAAGCAGGTCGACAGCATCGACCCCCAGACCCTCGGCAAGGCCAAACGCGGCGCGCGCTCCCTCGTCCAGGCGAATGATGTCGCCCGACGTGAGACGAGCAAACGTCTGGTGACGCTTGTAGGAATCGAGGTAGATGGCAAGGTCTGCCGCCGAAAGGCCGCTCGCGCCCAGTTCGACGTCGAGCAGGTTACTCTTGACGGTGGCGCGCACTGAAAGCTTGGGGGCAGGGCGGACAGAGATCTGGCGCAGACGGTCGCTGAGCATGACCTCGCCCAGCTCGGACAGGGCAGACAGGCCCTCAGTCAGCAAGTGGAACAGGCTCTCGTCATCGCGTTCCTCAAACGCCAGGCCACCCTCGTAAAAGTCGAAATACAGAGCCGCCGTATCCATAACGCGAAACTCTGCCACCTCGTCGCGCGGCGGCACGCCCGGGCGCTGCTCTTCGAAGGGGCTGCCCGGAGCGCCCATGCTAAAGAGATCTGCCGACCAGTCGCCGTAGGTAACCGTAATTTTGCAGGTCACGAGCCCATCGTCGACGCCGATCGCCATGGCAAAGCTTGGCTCGGGCGCCACGGTATCGAGCACAGCGGGCGCGGTAAGGTCGGTGTAGTCGCGCAAGATAGGCAGCGCCATGCGGCAAAACTCACCCACCTGGTCGGCGGCGATATGGACCGGTGTGCGGCAGGGCAACAAGTGCGATAGGAACGGCGCGGCATGTTGGGCAAACGCCGTGTCGGTACGGCGCGCGCGGCGCGTATCGACCAGATAGGCGACGTCGCCCGAGGCAAAGCAGTATGTATCGGCCGGAAGGCGCAAGTCGTAGCTGCCCCCCGCCGCCGGCACAATCTTGGCAGCAATCAGCGGCGGGCGCTTAGCCGGGACTTCGTTCTCCCCTTCCGGCAACGGCTCGACTGTCACCTCGTAGGCGCGGTGCGTCGTCGTCCCCCGCGACCAAGCAGGTTCAAAGGACATGGTCCTGCCACGCAGCAGGTCCAACACGGACACGATGGAATACTCGGATATCGGCAGCTGACGCTCGGCGACAAAACCGCTGCGGGCAAAGTCGTACGATGCCGAGCGCGAGCTCGTAATATCGCCTAGGTAGGCGACCGTCATTGCAACAAAGTCGAGCAGCTTTGCCGATACATCATCGAAAGCCTCGGGCGCATGAAGGAACGTAAGCTTCTTGCCATAGGAGAACGTACCGCCGCGCACATAGGCATCGGCCATGCCGTCGATATCCTTAACCACGTAGGACACCGAGCCGCAGCGGATGCGGAACTCGAGCGCCCAGCTAAAGCGATCGGCAAACAGCGGATTGTAGTACGGCACCAGCGAGGGCTCCAGCACTGCTTTGGGCGCATCGGGGTCAATGGTGCCAGCGAGCTTGCGGCGCATGGCCACGAGTTTATCCATGCGCGCGTCCGAAAGATCGGAAAGCGCTGCCACAAGGCTCGGGCTCGTGGGCACGGGCGCCGGGAAGGGAAAGTTGGGGTTGACCGCAGATGCGCTGGGCGCGGGGCGTGTGGGCTGATTGGACTGTGCGGGCGACACCGTAAACGTGCGGACCGGCGTGCGCAAACCCTCGACGGGCTCGGCGCCGCTGGCATCCAGATACGCCAACGCCGTGGCGATGGCGTGCTTGCACATGCCGGAATAGCGGAAGGCGGCGGGGCAATCGCAGTCGTAGTCGACAACCTCGTGCTCGTCCATATCGAGCGCCACGTGCGTCTTATACAGGTCGCCGCGCGAGCCACGCACCGTGCCCTCGATATTCACGTTTTTGGAGAAGCGCGAGCCGGAGTCCTCAAACGACAGCACGGCGCCGTTGAGCATGAGCGAACGCCCCTTCATAAAGGTACTGCTGAGCGCCGCCTCCTTACGAAGCGTCTGCACAAACGTCCCCTGCGCCATCGCTTCCTCCAATCTCACCCGGGGTAGCTAATTTGGGACGGGGCTATTTTAGCTACCCCCATATGTCGGTTGAGATGTGTTACGACCCCGACTCATTCGCCGTCAGCCAAAGGGTAGCTAAAAAAGCCCCGTCCCAAATTAGCTACCCCGCCAACGGCGTCCTTAGATCACCGTCACTCTGCCTTGGTTACCCACGATGGCCTTGGCCTCGGCCAACAGCGGAATCGAGCGTGCGTTGACCTTAGCAGGTACCTCGGCACGCAACACGCGCCCGTCCGCCTGCTCGATAAAGATCTCTACGCGGTCGCCGCCCGGGTTGGCAGTGAGCACCGTGGCAAGACGCGCCATGTTGCCCTGGCTAAAGCGGCTGTTGGGCACCATGACCTCAAACACCTTGGGCTTGTTGTTCTCCTCGTTGAGCTCAAGCGGCACAATCTCCTGCGCGATGATCTGGTCGCCGCGGTCCGAGCGCTCGAGCTTGCCCTTAATGCGCACAAACGCATCGGACAGTTGCGCGCCGGTCTCGGGGTCGACCTCGCCGTACAGATACCCCTCGGCCTCCTTGAAGGTCTTGGGGAACACCACGACCGTGGCCTCGCCTTCCATGTCCTCGAGCTGCACGATGCCCATGGGTTCGCCGTTTTTGGTCACGCGCTTGGACACGCTCGAGACCATACCGGCCCACCACAGCGCCTTGCCCTCGGGAATTTCCTGGTTGATGGTGCCGCCCGTGGGGTTTTGCACCTCGTAGCCGGTGTCGATCTGCGAGAACGAGAAGTCGCGCGCTTTGCTGAGCGCATACTCAAACGGGCGCAGCGGGTGGTCCGAGACATAGATGCCCAGAACCTCCTTCTCCTGGCTCAGCTTAAGGTGGCGGTCCCATTCCTGGCCATCCGGATCGGGTACGCTCACCTCAAAGCCCGAGCCCTCAACGTCGCCAAACATGTCGAAGAACGACGTCTGGCCGCTCGCGCGATCCTTCTGGCGCTTTGCCGCGGCATCGATGATGTTCTCGGGGTTGTTCTTGTCCACAAAGTGCATCATCTGACGACGCGGATACCCCGTGGAGTCGAAGGCACCTGCCTTGATGAGCGATTCGATCACGCGACGGTTGGCCTGGCTCGAATCCACGCGCTCGACAAAATCATGCAGCGTCTTAAACGGACCGCCCGCCTCGCGCTCGGCGATAATCGCCTGCGCCACGCCGGTGCCCACGCCGCGGATGCCGGCCAGACCAAAGCGCACACCTTCCTTGGTAGCCGTGAACTCGGTACCGGACTCGTTGACATCTGGCGAAAGCACGGGGATGCCGTCGTGACGGCATGCCGAGACGTAGTGCACGATCTTGTCGGTCTTGCCCGTATAGGACGTCAGGACGGCCGCCATGTACTCGTGCGGATAGTGCGCCTTGAGCCACGCCGTCTGCATAACCAAGATGGCGTAGCCGGCGGAGTGCGACTTGTTAAAGGCGTAGGACGCGAACTCGAGAACATCGTCCCAAATCTTCTGGGCGACCTCGCGCGTGTAGTTGTTCTTGATGGCGCCGTTCATCCAGTGGTCGTAGGTGGTCTCGTCCGAGCCATCCTCCCAGTGGAGCACCGTCGACGTGAGCAGCTTGATCTTTTTCTTAGCCACGGGCTTACGGATACGCGAGTCCGATTCGCCCTTGGAGAAGCCGCACATCTCGACGGAGATGAGCATAACCTGCTCCTGGTAGACCATGGTGCCGTAGGTTTCACCCAAGATGTCGTCCAGACGGTCGTCGTAGGAGACGGCCGGCTCCTTGCCGTTCATACGGTTGATGTAGGACGAAACCATGCCGGCGCCCAGCGGGCCCGGGCGGTACAGGGCGATCAATGCCACGACGTGCTTGTACTCGGTGGGCTTCATGTTCTTGATCGTGGCCGTCATGCCGGCGGACTCGACCTGGAAGACGCCGGCGGTGTGGCCGGAGCCCATGAGCTTAAAGATCTCGGGATCGTCAAAGGGAATCTCTTCCTCTTTGATGTCGATGCCGAAGTTCTTTTTGATGTTTGCCTTGGCCTTGGAGATAACCGTCAGCGTACGCAGGCCCAAGAAGTCCATCTTGAGCAGGCCCATGTCGGCAACGGTATGGCCCTCGTACTGGGTAATCTCGACGCCGCCCTTGGTGTCGAGCTTGGTGGGCACGTGCTCGTTGACGGGGTCGCGGCAGATCAGAACGGCGCACGCATGAACGCCCTCGCCACGGGTGAGGCCCTCGATCGAGAGCGCCGTGTCGATGATGCGGCGGGCGTCGTCGTCCTTTTTATAGGCCTCGGCAAAGTCGGGGTTAAACAGATCCTCTTTGCCCGGTTGTTTTTCGAGCACCTGCTTGAGCTTGACCTTGGGGTCGCTCGAGACCATCTTGGACAGGCGCTGGCCCATGTAGACCGGGTAGTCCAGGACGCGCGCGGCGTCGTTGATGGCCTGCTTGGCCTTAATGGTCGAGTAGGTGATGACGTGGGTGACCTTCTCGGGACCGTAGAGCTGGCGAACGTGCTCCACGACCTCGAGACGCCGCTCATCGTCGAAGTCCATATCGATATCGGGCATCTCGGTACGCTGCGGGGACAGGAACCTCTCGAACATCAGACCGTTCTCGAGCGGGTCGAACGCGGTGATGTTCATGGCGTAGGCGACGATAGCGCCGGCGGCCGAGCCACGGCCGGGGCCGACGCCGATGCCGTTGTCCTTGGCCCATTGCACGTACTCGGCGACGATCAAAAAGTAGGCGGCAAAGCCCTTGTCGCAAATGACCTTGTATTCGTACTCAAAGCGCTCTTTGATGTTGACGCCACCGATCTCGCGCGTGGCCCAGTCGTCACCGTAGTGCTGGCGCAGGCCCTTCTCGCACTCGCGGCGGAACTGGCTCTCGTGCGTCTCGCCGGGATCGAGCAGCGGAAAGCGCGGCAGGATGATGGAGTCCCAGTCCAGCTCAACGTAGCACTTGTCGGCGATCTCGAGCGTGTTGTCGCAGGCCTCGGGGCAATACGGGAACATCGCCCGCATCTCCTCCTCGGTCTTCATGTAAAACTCCGAGCCGGTCATGCGCATGCGGTTGGGGTCGTCGACCTTGGCGTTCATGCCGATGCACATGATGACGTCCTGCACGGGCGCGTCCTCGCGGCGCAGGTAGTGGAAGTCGTTGGTGGCGATGACCTTGACGCCCACCTGTTTGGCGATATCAATGAGCGTGCGGTCCATCTGCTCGTCGGTCAGGCCGTTATCGGTGGTAATGCCGTGTTCCTGGATCTCGATGTAAAAGTCACCAGGCTCGAAGGTATCACGGAAGGTCTCGGCCCACTTGATGGCGCCCTCCATGTCACCGCGGTCGATGTATTTGGGGATGATGCCCGCGATGCAGGCGCTGGTGCAGATCATGCCCTTGGCGTGGCGGCGCAGGTTGTCGAGCGTCACGCGCGGCTTGTAGTAAAAGCCCTGCACGGCGGCCTCGGAGACCGTTTGCATCAGGTTGACGTAGCCCTCCTGGTCCTTGGCCAGAAGGATCATGTGGTAGAGCTCGGGTTTGTGGTCGCGGGCGAGCGTCTCGTCCGGCGTAAAGTAGACCTCGCAGCCAAAGATGGGCTTGATGACCAGAGGCGGCTTGAGCTCGTCGATATTGCCCTTCTCGTCCCACATGGCCATGTCCTTCACATACTGGGCATGCTCGCGCGGGTTTGCCTCGGGATCGGGCTCCACCAGCTCGTCACGGCGGTCCTTTTCCAAGAAGGCCTTGTCGTGGCTCCACGTTTTGTACTCGGGCGTATTGTGGTTGACGGCGTCGCAGGCCAGCGCCAGGTCGGGCACGCCATACATGTAGCCGTGGTCGGTAATGGCCACGGCGGGCATGCCCAGCTCTACGGCACGGTTGACCATATCCTGGATACGGGTTGCGCCGTCGAGCATGGAGAAAACAGTGTGGTTGTGCAGATGGACGAATGCCATGTGATGAGCTCCGATGCGGGTTCGTGTTCTGACTGAACGATTTTACCCCACGGCACGGACAGCGCCCGAACCTAGCCAAACCCACACGGGTAGCTAATTTGGGACGGGGCTCTTTTAGCTACCCTTTGACTGACGGCGAACGAGTCGGGGTCGGAATACATCTCAACCGATGTATGGGGGTAGCTAAAAGAGCCCCGTCCCAAATTAGCTACCCCTGAGCTGCAGTGGAATCGAAAAGGATTCCACCGCACGTTATCTGAGGGCTAGAGGTTGTAGGTGACCACCTGGGGCTCGGCGAGCTCGACTAAGACAGCTGGGGCCGTCTGCTCCACGCGGACGAACTTGACGGTCACCGTCTTAAAGCCCGCCTTATGCAGAACATCCGAATAGACGCGCGCCTGCAGGGCGTGCTTCTCAAGCAGCTGGTCGGGTGTCTCGTCCGGCGTGCCACCCGTCTTGTAATCGATGACCAGTGCGCGTGACGGATCGGCCGGGTCGGTCGCCAGCGCATCGATAGCGCCCTCGGCATATGCACCGTAGCGGGCAATGTCCTTGTCCTCGCAGCCCAGCGAGAAGAACGGCACTTCGGCACGGACGCACGGCCAGGCAAGAAGCTCGGCACGGACCGACGACCTGAGCCAGCGATTCAGGGCAACGTCAAAACGCTCGCGCTGCTCCGGCGTCAGGCACCACAGGCGCGTCAGCGCATCGGCACGCTCAGCGGGCAGCGCATCGGCACCCATCTCGATGAGCCACTGGCAGGCGGCATGGAACGCCGAGCCCAGCGCCATGGGGTTGCCGGCGGGCTCGACAGCAGCCACGTCTGCATCGGCCATCTCCGAGCCATCCGACTCGGCATCGTCGCCCGCCTCATCCATGGGAACACGCGCCTCGGCGGCACGGTCTTCCGTCTCGGCATGGAGCGCCGCGGCGATCGACGAATAGCTGTACGAATCACGCGCCGGGAACGGACACGTGCCCATGCGCACGCCCGCCGCCTGGGGATATACGAGTTCAAACGAATCGGGCTTGGGGTCGGCAGGACCGGGCACGGTTGAGTGCGCAGCATTATCGGCGACATCGGTATCGCCACGAACGAGCCTGCCCTCGGCATCCAGCGAAGCGTTGGCCTCAAACGCCTGCTCGCCAAAGGTAAAGTCCGAAAGCGAAATGAGCTCGTAGTCGCCCGGCTGGGAGTTGTCGAATACCAGGCGGTCGGCATCGAGCTGCGGCATGTCCAGAGCGTCGGTCGGCAGAATGCGGCGCAACACGTCGTAGGTCAGATCGGTCTCGACATCGAAGGTCGGCACCGTCACCTTGCCACGGCTCACGCCCGCATCCATCGCCAAGATCACCAGCTCGCGCGCACGGGTCATGGCAACATAGAGCAAACGGGCCCGCTCCTCGAGCGAAAGCTGCAGGTCGTCGTTGCGCAGGCGGGCAAATGCCTCGGCGGGAGAACCCGTCGCACAGACGTCCTCCATGAGCTCCGGCGGTAGCCACAGCGACGTGCCCTTGCCCTTAAACGCATGCTCAAACTGCTTTTTGACGTCATCGCCCTTTACGAACGTACCGTCCGAGAGTTTAACGCCGTCGAAGCGTGCCGGCAGCGCCACGACCTGCGCTCCGCCCTCGACGCGACCCATCTGTGCCGCACCCGAGGACTTACGCACGCCAAAGCACTCGGCGACCGCCACGACCGGATATTCCAGACCCTTGGAGGCATGAACCGTCATGATGCGCACCGCGCCGTCGCCCTCCTCGTTGAGGGCGCCCGGGGCCTCCTTGCCCGCCAGGAAGCGATCGAAGGCAAGCGCAATGGAGCGCGGCGAGTTACCGAACTCGGCCTCCGCCTCGTCCACGGCATCGAGCGCCTTGAGCACGTTGGCGGCGATGGCCTTGCCCTCGGGACCGCGCTGCGCCAGGCGCACGAACCAGCCGGAAGCATTGACCGCGTCGCGCGCGATGGCGGCGAACGAATCACGCCCCACGCGACGCAGTGCGTAGCGCAGCACCTCGCGGGCACGCGTCACGAGCGGCAAGCCCTGCAAGCCCGGCACATCGGAATCGCTCATGATGCCCGCGTCGATGTTGCGGCGCGACGTCTCGCCCGTCTGATCGTCGAGTTTGGTCGCCAGCGCCAGGAACTCCTGGGCGCCGAGTGCAAACATCGGCGAGGCCAGCAGTGGCATAAGGCCCTGCGCCGTATCGGCCGGATTGGCGAGGGCACAAGCCAGGGCGCGCACCGTCTGCACCTCGGCAGCTTGGGCAAAGACTGAGCCGCCCGCGATGACGCAGTCGAGCCCCTGGTCACGGAAGGCCTGCGCGTAGACGTCTGCGTTGGTCATGCGGCCCAGCAGCAGCACCATGCCGCCCTGGGGCTGGCCGGCATCGGCAAGCGCGCGGAATCGCTCCGCGATCGCGCGGGCCTTGGCCTGTGTGCGCTCCTGCGTACTGCCGCCGGCAACAAAGAGGGCCTGGCGGCGCGAGGCATCCGCCACCAGTGTGTCCTTGCGGCCGTCGCTCGCCTCAAGATCCAAAAAGCCCTGCATCAGGCCGCCGTCATCGCCGTCGAAGACGCGGGCCACATAGCGCAGCACCTCGTCGTGGCTGCGGAAGTTGCGCACGAGCTTGACGAGCTCGCCGGCGGGGGCATCGGACGTGGCAACCGTCTCCGACGCCGCCGTCGATTCCACTTTGCGCTCCTGGCGACGGAACACCTCGACCTCGGCGCCGCGGAAGCGATAGATCGACTGCTGCGCATCGCCCACGGTGCACAGCGCGCGCTCCCCCGCACCCGTCAGGTAGCGGATCAGGTCGACCTGCATCTGATCGGTATCCTGGAACTCGTCGATCATGACCATCTTAAAGCGGCCCTCGTACGCAGCACGAATGGCAGGGTAATCGCGCAGGGCCTCGTAGGCCATGCGCAGCAGGTCGTTATTATCGAGGGCGGACTGGGCAGCCTTCAGTGCGCGATACTCGGCCTCTACAGAGCGGGCCAAGCCCACCAGTGCATCGAGCGCGGGGCCACCGCAGGCAAGCACGATATTGATAAATGCATCGGCGGCCTCGGCCTTGAGCAGCTCGACCTGCTCCTTGGGGAATGCCTTGCTCGCGCGCGGCATGGTGCACGACATCATGAGTCGCGCCGCATCGGCCATGGTCTTGCCGCTCGCCTCGAACGCGTCGATGGCGTCGAGCGCCGTCTGCGCCTTCTCGGTCGCGGCCTTGCTTGCGCCCAGCGCCGATCGATAGGCATCGGCGAGCGCCGAGGTATCGGCCTGGCCGCGCGCCACGCACACGTCGTCCATACCGCCCGGCAGCTGGCTCGAGAGCTCCAGCAGGTCACGCACCAGACCCTTGATGGTCGTGCCGGCGCCAAAGGGACCGCCCTCGCCCGCCATGGGATACCAGGCGTAGAGGGCCTTGAGCGATGCCGCGAGCTCGGGGGCGGCATCGGGTGCCGTCGCGCGGGCCAGCACATGCTCAACAGCCTGGTCCATGAGCTCGTCGGTATCGGTGAGCACCGTGAACTCGGGGTCGATGCCCAACTCCAGCGCGTGTGCGCGCAGGATACGCGAGCACATGCCGTGAATGGTCGAGATCCACGCGTCGTCGACGGTCAGCGCTTCCTCGTCCATGCCCTCGTCGATAAGCGCACGGCGCACGCGATCGCGGATCTCGGCCGCGGCATCCTTGGTAAAGGTAATGGCGAGCACCTGGTCCAGATGCTCGACGAACGGACCGGATTCGGGCGAGAGCGCGTAGACGATGCGGCGCGTGAGGGTAAAGGTCTTGCCCGAACCGGCGCCCGCCGAGACAAACAGCGGACGGTCGAGCGTCTTGACGATCTGCAGCTGTTGCGGCATCAAGGTCGAAAGATCCATGGTCTACACGTCCCTCCTTACAAACGTTCCTTCGTGGTTATACGAGCAGCGGGCATGCGCGGCCTGCGTCGACGCCGGGTCGACAGCAGTGACGTTGCCCGCCTCGAGTTCGCGCAAGCGCTCGGCGATGCCGGCCTCCACGCGATCGAGCAGGGCGTCGAAGTCCATGCTGCCACCCTCGCCGGGGAAACCTTTCTTAAGGCCCGAGATGCGACCGTCGCCACGCTCTTCCTCGAGCAGCTCGGCGCTCGCGGCACCGCGCAACGCGGGCTTGCCGCCCTTGGTCGAAAAATAGAGCGCCGCACGGGTATCCAAATCCAGCGCCCGGCGCATGGCCTGGGCGTAGATGAGCGTTTGGGTATGTGGCGGCAACCAGCGCGGATCGTCGATGGGCGCCGTACCCGATTCCTCGTCGCGCACCGTGGGGTCGGCGAGCTTAAACTCCTCAACGCCCGTGCGATGCTTGTAGTCAATCACCACAGCGCGATTCTCGGCATCCACATCCACGCGGTCGATGCGCCCGCCGAGCGGCCAACCGGCATACTCGACCTGGAGCTCGTTGAACGCAAACTCCAGGTAGCGCGGAGCGAAGGGGGCAAGCGCCTCGGACTCGTAGGCAAGCACGCCCTCCAGCTGCGGCAAGATCTCGGCCACCTGACGCTCCTCCACCGGCGAGAGCGGCACCAGCGGGCCCTCGTTGCCACGTTTGCCGGCGTGCTCGGCCAAGGTCTCGGCAAAGACCTCGTGCAGCAGCTCCTGCGCGCGCGGCAGGTTTTCGGGCGTCACACGCTCCATGCCCTCTTGGGGCAAGCGGGCATGCAGATGTTCCAGCACGTCGTGGACAAAGTTGCCCTTCTCCATGTTGCCAAAACCCGCGTCGATAGACTGGGGCTTAACGCGATACGAGACGAACCAGCACAGCGGGCAGGTGGAATAGGCCTCGATCTGCGAGGCAGACGTCAGACGCGGTACAAGCGGCGCGTCCTCGCCCTCGCCGTCCCGACGGCGCAAGACCAGATATGGCACGGCCGCCTCGCTCAAATGCTGAGGAGCCTCGCATGCCACGCGCTCGCGCTTGAGGCCCTTGCCGGCTGCAGGGTCAAAATCACCTACGATATCGCCCTCGCCCACGCATGTCACCTGAGCGGCACCGGTGGCCTCGGCATGCGCCCGCAACTCGGTCCACACGGCAGCCGGATAGCACTCGCGCGCCTGGCGATCGTGCGTCACGCGCGCAAGCGCAACCGGGCCACGTGCCGCCCGCATCGCGTGGCCAAAGCGCACGCGCAACAAGGCCGCAGGCTCAAGCGTCACGCCCTCGCGACCAAGGCTCGCAGCCAACGTGGCCAGCGGTCCTTCCTCGTGTGAGAGCGGATAGCTGTCCAGATCGACATCGGCAAACAGCACGGCATCGTAGCTGCCGGGGCGCAGAGCCGCCACATCGGCAAGCGAGGCAAAGCGAACCTGGGCACGTGGCGCACCGTCAACCTCGTAGGTCTCGTAATCGTAGGCGGTGCTACGCTTGTCCACCTTGGTGCGAATGCCATCGAGCACGGGCACGGTCGCGGCCTGCGACACGTCGAGCGCGCGGGCGTCATTCATAAGGATGTCGATGGCGTGGCGCAGCAGGGCCGCCTCCGCTTGGCGACGAGCTTGGCCATCCAGGCTGCCCAGCGAGCGATCGGGCAACGCCTCGGCAACGGCAAGCATGGCCTTGAGCGCCGTCACGGGCTTGTCGCGCCACAGTGCCTGGAACACGTCCGAGACCACACACGGTACGTTCTTAAACCAGTTTTCGTCGCTCGCCGCCTTGCGTGCGCCCCTCACCTGGCCTTGCACGCTCTGCAGCAGGCTCTTAACGCCCGCGGTAGTCTTGCTACGCGAGAGACGCATATTCTTATCGAAGATACGGGCATTGGCGGCATCAGCGCCCGAAAGCGGGCTGTAGATCCAGTCGGCAAGCTCAGGCGCGGGCCACCACTCGGTCTTTGACGCCACACCCTCATCGGCCGCCTTCATGCGCTCGATCAAGCTGGCAAGCGCCGCAAACTGCCTGCCCGCAATGGATTGGGAAAACGCCGTGAATTCAGTTGTCTCGGCAGCGATATGACGAGCCGCCAGACGAGAGGCGAGCTCACCGAACAGCTGGGGTGCCCGGGCAGAAACAACGAGCACGCGTACGGGGTCGGCGGAGAGGCCGGCGGTATCGTCGGCCCCGAAACCCTGGCGCGCTTTTACCAGATCATCAATTGCGTCCGCATAAGCATGAGCGCGGGCGTGGGGGCCCGCGACCTCAATAAAGGCAGGCTGAGCGGTAGCTCCACAAGCGGCATCAGACGCGACGGCGTCCTCCCTCAGCGGCGCGACCTCAAACAGCACACCGCTGGCATCAAATGCCGCGGCAAGTTCCTCGCGCATCGCCGCCTGCTCGCGAGCAAGCAGCACGACGACCTCTCCCCCACTGTTCGCCACAGCAGACAGCAGCTCGAGCAGACCGTGCGTAAACGACGTGACGCCGCGTACACAGACGGCACGGGCGCACGCCGGCAGATTATCGGCCAGAGCGCTGGCCATAATGTCAGCCGCCTCGCAGGGCTCGACCATATCTCGACGGTCCAAACCGCCCGCGTAGGCACGCAAAAGCTCGAACACACGAGCCTCGGCATCGCTTTTTGGCTCAGGCCGGCAATTGTTGCCACGGCATCGCTCGGCAGCTGTCCCCGCCACACCTGGCAGCACATCGCGGGCCATACGCGCAAGCATGCGCACCGTGCCCTGGCTGCGCGAAAGCGGCTGCAGGTCGACATCATCGAGACGCGTGACCATGTCCGAAAACAGCATCTGGCGCTGCAGGTTGTCGACGAAACCGCGCCCGTCGCCCAAAAGCTCCCAAAGCGAGCGAAGCCACGACGCGGGCGTCTTGTAATCGATGCCCAGCGAAACGCCGGCTTCCGCCGCATCATGACGGCACAGGTCGAGCTCGGCAAACGTTGGCGCCAGCAGCACGGCACGCCCGTGGCGGGCAATAAGGTCGGCAAGCAGCGCCGACTCGGCATCGCTCAAATCCGTGCCGGCATTAGTGGTATAGATTCGAACAGGCATGGTCCTCCACTCAAACTGTTCGCAATAATCAATGCATCCATCCTACCCGCCCAAGCGGACACATTGCCACCGCAGCTTCATCTTTTGGCGCTTTGGAGACAAGTCGCTTTGCACCACATTGGTGCCAAGGGGGCAGACTCGTCCGTCGGTGCAAGGGGGACAGGTTCGCTTGCGCCACATTGGTGCAAGCGAACCTGGCCCCTTTGCACCAATTATTCGGCATATAAAAACCGCCCCCGGAGGAGCGGTTTTTCACAATTCGTTTTGCCGCGGCCTATTCGCCATCCTCCAGCTTAATGAGGATCTTGCGGTAGCCACCGTACTCGCCGTTGAGCGCCTTGGATACACGGCTCACCGTGGTGGACGAAGCGCCGGTACGGACCTGAACCTCGACATAGGGCTCGCCCTCATCCAGGTAGCGCGCGACCTGCAGACGCTGCGATAGATCGCAAATCTCGCGCGGTGTGCAGATATCGGTCAAAAACGCTTGGATATCTTTCTCGTCGTCCAAAAGACTAAATGCGTGGACTAGCTGCTTGACATCAGGCTTGTCAAACATGTTCTCAATATTCATCGATCACCGCCAAACCCGCCAAAAGGCATCGAAGTTGATACTGGCACCGGGCATCGTTCGCCCATTCTATGCAATAGGGCAACGCATGTGGCTTTTGCCCGTAGCAGTTTAGCACACCACCAAACTAAAGTGACAAGACTCTCTGTCAGCGGCGCGTTTTTTAGGACGAACGCCGTTTTGAAACCGAATGCGCACGCAAGCTCCACGAATATCTGAGACAATGGGCGCCCAACGCAGAGGCGCACGCCAAGGCAACCATCCGATTCGCCGCGGCAAACGAGCTTACGCGCCACCAACACGTCACGCGCACCGGAAAGGAACCCACCATGCGCTTCTTGCTCAACTGGCTTTTGACCTCAATCGCTATCGCGATCGCCACGTTCCTCGTCCCCGGCATTCAACCCTTCGGCATGGCCGACGCCTGGGTCTGCTTTGCCTTTGTGGGACTGTTCCTCAACGTCGTCGACTCGCTCGTCAAGCCGCTCCTGACGGTCATCTCGCTGCCGCTCACCATTATCACGCTGGGTATTTTTCAGCTTGTAGTCAACAGCTTTATGCTCGAGCTTGCCAGCTACCTATCGGTAAATCTGCTGGGCGCGGGCATCTCCATTGCCAGCTTTGGGTCGGCCTTTATGGGTAGCATTTTGGTGTCCATCACTCGAAGCATCTTCGACAGCATCGCCAGGAACTAAAGCAACCGGATACGGACCGCCACAACACGCCAAAACGAAGGCCGTCCATCGCAACGATGGACGGCCTTCGCCTTTGTCAAGCCTCAGAGGACAAAAGAATCTACCATTTCTACCCCGTCCTCAAATGGCTGGTGGGGCTAGATGACGTAGTCGTAGCCCCCGTTGGGGGCGACGAGCGCATCGAGCGTCACACCGTCGAGGTAGTCGTTGATGAGCTTGTCCAGGTTCTTCCACACGTCGAGCGTGGGGCACTCATCAGATCGCGAGCAGCCCTTGCAGTCGCCATCCAGGCAGGCGACCGGCGCCAGGCTGCCCTCGGTCAGGCGCAAGATCTCTCCCACCGTGTACTGCTCGGGCGGGCGCGTGAGCACGTAGCCGCCGCCCTTGCCGCGCATGCCCGAAAGCATGTTGGCGCGCACGAGCGTAGCCAAGATGTTCTCGAGATATTTCTCGGAAATCCCCTGTCGCGCCGCGATCTCTTTGAGCGGGATGCGACCGGCCGCCTGGTGCTCGGCCAGGTCGACCATAACGCGCAGGGCGTACCTGCCCTTAGTAGAAACCAACATATATAGTGCTGCCTTTCGGTCTTTTAATCCGTTGAAATTCTAGCCGAAAAATTGGCTTTGAAAATACCCATTCCAGTCAAGGTGGTTAATCAGCTCGTAATAATCTCCTATTTCCTATTGCATTACTAGGCTTTAGTGTCTACTATGCTTGCCAACAGCTAAATGAACAACCTATAAGGTTTATGGGTTTAGCTACTAGGCCACCGTAAAACCACACGGTATCCAGTCATTTGAACACTTTGGAGGTTCACCATGAGCAAGGTTTATACGTCCATCGATCAGCTTATCGGCCACACCCCGCTTTTGGAGCTCACTCACTTTGAGGCCGATGAGGACCTCAAGGCCCGCGTGCTCGTCAAATTGGAATACTTCAACCCCGCCGGGTCCGTCAAAGACCGCGTCGCCAAGAACATGATTGACGAGGCCGAGAAGGCCGGCAAGCTCGTGCGCGGCGGCGACTACACCATCATCGAGCCCACGAGCGGCAACACCGGCGTCGGCATCGCCTCGGTGGCGGCGGCTCGCGGCTACAAGGTGATCATCACCATGCCCGAAACCATGTCCGTCGAGCGCCGCAAGCTTATGCAGGCATACGGCGCGCAGCTCGTGCTCACCGACGGCTCCAAGGGCATGAAGGGCGCCATCGCCAGGGCCGAGGAGCTGCAGAAGGAGACCCCCAACAGCATCATCGCCGGCCAGTTCGTGAACCCCGCCAACCCCGCCATCCATAAGGCCACGACCGGCCCCGAGATCTGGAACGACACCGACGGCAAGGTCGACATCTTCGTCGCCGGCGTTGGCACCGGCGGCACCGTGACCGGTGTGGGCGAGTTCCTCAAGGAGCAGAACCCCGAGATTCAGGTTGTCGCCGTCGAGCCCGCCACCTCCCCGGTACTCTCCAAGGGCCAGGCCGGTCCGCACAAGATCCAGGGCATCGGTGCCGGCTTTGTGCCCGACGTCCTCGACACCCAGGTCTATGACGAGATCATCCCCGTCGAGAACGACGACGCCTTTGCCACCGGCCGCGCCGTGGGCCACAAGGAGGGCGTGCTCGTGGGCATTTCGTCCGGTGCCGCCGTGTGGGCCGCGCTGCAGCTGGCCAAGCGCCCCGAGAACGAGGGCAAGACCATCGTGGCACTGCTCGCCGATACCGGTGAGCGCTACCTGTCCACGGCACTGTTCCAGGACTAGAGCCTTTTTTCCCATAGGTTGAGCTCAGGGACGAACCTGCCTCCTCTCTCTCCCGGCAGTCTGAGTCCATCCCGTCAGGGTGTCCCACGAGACGTCCGAACTTGCTACAATGTCTGCGGCGCGGAACCAGCCTCCCGCGCCGCTTTTCTTTTTTGGCCACATGCCACCAAGGAGAACCTCCCCATGCACAACAAGCGCGTGCTCGTCGCCATGAGCGGCGGCGTCGATTCCAGCGTGACTGCCTATCTGCTCAAGTGCCAAGGCTACGAATGCGTCGGTGCCACTATGCGCCTCACCTGCCCTGCGCCCGATCCCGTCACGGGCATGAGCAAGGTCGACCGTGACATCGCCGATGCAAAGGCCGTCGCCGATCGCCTGGGGATACCTCACCATGTGCTCGACCTGCAGCAGGCCTTCGACCGCAACGTTATCGAGCGCTTCGTGACCGCCTACCAGGAGGGGCTGACGCCCAACCCGTGCATCATCTGCAACCGCCATATTAAGTTTGGCGCGCTGCTCGACGCGGCACTCGATATGGACTGCGACTACATTGCCACGGGTCACTACGCCAAAACGAGCCAAGCGCCCGATGGCACCTGGCAGCTGCACCGCGGCGAAGACTCCAAGAAGGACCAGAGTTACTTTTTGTATTCGCTCACGCAAGAGCGCCTGGCACGCACAATCTTTCCGCTGGCAGGGTTGGACAAAGAGCGCGACGTGCGCCGCATTGCCGCCGAGCAGGGCTTCATCAACGCCAAGAAGGCCGAGAGCGAGGATATCTGCTTTATCACGGACGGCGACTACGCGGGCTATATCGAGCGCCGCTGCGGGCATGCCGCCGAGCCGGGCGATATTGTATGGCGCGACGGCAGCGTGGTCGGACGCCACGACGGCGCACTGCGCTATACCGTCGGCCAGCGCAAGGGCCTGGGCGTCGCGATGGCGCGCCCCGTGTATGTAACGGGCGTCGATGCCGCCAACAACATTGTGCATCTGGGCGAGGCTGAGGACCTGACGGCGACAGCGCTCACGGCCAACGACTGGATTTGGAGTGCCCCTGCCGACCGCATGGAGGCAGAGCTCACGTCCGGCGACATTCGCGTGGGTACCAAGTACCGCTACCGTCAAAAGGACCAGGCAGCGACCCTTACACGTGGCGCCGACGGACAGATGCTTCTGACCTTTGACGAGCCGCAGCGAGCCATCGCCCCCGGCCAGGCCGTCGTTATCTATCGCGGCGACGTCGTCCTGGGCGGCGGCACGGTAACTGCCGCCATCAGGTAGCCGCAGGATTATCGCCGCACGTGTCGAAGCACCTCAACAGCAGCATTCACCTCGATAACGCGACGCTCGAGGCCGCGGCAAATGGACTCGAGCCGGCCCTCCGCTGTGGCCCATTCGCTCTGCGAAAGAATCTCGATCGCCTCATCAACAAATCCGTTGAGCCGCGATGAATCGAACCAATCGAGTGAGTCCGCAAGCGCCAGCTGGACGGAAGGGTCGGGCCCAAACGGCTTAGCAGAAAACCCAAACTCCCCAGCTGCGAGCACGGCAGTTGGTACGTTGTACCACAGGCAGTTGCCGCTATCGAACAGCGGAGCAGGCCTTATCTCCAGGGTGTCGACATTGCGGATGATGCCGAAGTTTCGCCAATGGCGATCGCTGTTGGCCAAAAGGGCATCGCAGACAATCATCTGCGACATAGACCTTCTCACGGCAGCCTCGTCTGCTCCATGCTTACCAAGGAAGCGGCAGTACCGGTCGTATGTCGAGTTTCCCCGCTGGCTACCAAGTGCGCCCTTAACGTAAACAGCCGGAACGTATTCTTCGCGGCCGTCAAGAAAGTCGTCGCACAGACACACAGGGCCATCGAACATCCGCCCAACCGTATAAGGAACAAACGCGCCCTCCGACAACAAGCGACGATGTAGAGCCGTTGCAACCGCCTCGTTAAAGGGACGCTGATCGTCCATGCCGCACCCCTTGACCAGAACGCGAACAGCGTTGCGAATCATCCACGATTTAGGGAGCTCGCCCTCGGACGTGTTATCCGGATTTTTAAGACCGATGCCCTCCAGCCAACCCGAACGTCCCTCGGGCGCCGATCGCTCAAAATCATTCTCGAAGTAATTGAGGTTTCGCCATTTGAGCCCGTCGCATTCTGCCGGCCGCAGCCAATAGCAATCCGAAAGCGAGAGGCCCAGGCACTGAACCGGGACCTCGATGCCACTGGCAATTCCCAGTTCGCGATAGCGCGAGACGAGTCCGGGGCGAACATCGGGCACCGACCGATGGCTCCACCACACGTTGAGCTCCCGTTTATTCACCGTAGGAGAAGAGCTCGAGCACGTGCCAAACGGCATTCGTTGTGCATCGAGGACCTCCGCGATTTCGAAGGGAAATTCGCGCGACGGATCAAATGAGACATGCGCGACCTCATGGTCGGCCGACATCAGCGTAAACTTGCGCCCCACATCGGCCGCAGGACGGCGTCCACGTTTGCGGACCTTTTGATAAGCGACCGCGGAATTGTACTCGACCATCTTCCGTCCGCCCACAATATCGCACGCAAGCGTTCCCGATGCGGCAAGTTGAGATATGCGGGCTTTCGTAACGCCCAGCAGGCGGGCAGCATCACCCATAGACAAGTACTCAGACGTATCCATACACCGCATCACCTCGTTAAGTAATTTACACGTTTAGTTAATAGATTACATATATCATAATACTAAACGACCCAAAGCAAAAAAAGCCCGAGAAATCGGGCTTTAGCGATTGGTCAGCCGAGTCGCAAGCTGCTCCCCTAGCGCTGAACGTAGGCGCGAACCAGCTCGTAGGTATTACGCACGCCGTCGATGTGGCTGCGCTCGTAGTTGTGGCTCGCGTACACGCCAGGGCCGATCAGGCCGTGACGGATGTCGTAGCCGGCAGAAAGCGTGGCCTCAACGTCTGAGCCGTAATGCGGGTACACGTCGATGGCGTAATCGAGCTCCAGCTCGCGCGCGATATTGGACAGCGTGGTCACCAGATCGTAGTTGTAGGGGCCGCCCGAATCCTTGGCGCAAATCGACACCATGCGCTCGGTGCAGCCCAGATCGTCACCCACGCAACCCATGTCAACGCTGATCATCTCGCGCGTGTCGGCCGGCACGAAAGCGCCACCGTGGCCAACCTCCTCGTACACCGTAAAGAGCAGTGAAACCTTGCGCGAAAGCGTCACCTCGCCAGCGGCGACGGCACGCGCCAAGCCCAGCAAAATGGAGGCCGACAGCTTGTCGTCCAAGAAGCGGCTCTTAATATAGCCGCTCTCCGTCACCGTGGTGCGCGGATCCATAGCGATGATGTCGCCGGTCTGAATACCCAGCTCGAGCACATCGTCCTTGCTGTCGACATTCTCGTCGAGCAGGATTTCCATGTTCTTCTCGATGGTCTTGACCGGCTCGTCGGCCACGTGCGCCGAAGGCTCGGTATTGAGGACCACACCCGTGTACACATTGCCATCGCGCGTGTAGACGGTGCAGTTCTCGCCATCGGCCGTAGACCACTGATGCCCGCCGAGCGTCGTGGGACGCAGGCGACCATTGTCCTTAATGGAGCGCACCATGGCGCCCAGGGTATCGACATGGCTCGCCAACACAAGCGGCTCGCCCTCGCCGCCAAGCTCAACCAGCACGTTGCCCTTATTGGAACGCTCGGGGCCAAAGCCCATATCGCGCAACGTTTCCATTAGATAATCAGTCGCCGCACGGGTATAGCCCGTAGGCGAAGCAATAGAAGTCAGCGTCTTCAACTGGTCAGTAATATAGGAGAGCGTAGAATCCATCTTGGACACCAAAGTCACCCTTTCATATCGAATTAAACCCACAGCAACGATACCACCGCGAACCATCTTTTTACCTAGCGAGACAACCCATCGGGCTTCTCAGAGCAGCGCCCGCCACGATAACGAGCCGGCGGGACCCGCCCGTTAGCCCCACAATCTTTCCGCAGGACAGAAGGAGGCCCCGCCGCACGTAGTGTGCAGCGGGGCCTCCGACATGTCCGAGGACGATTGTGGGGCTAACGGGCAGGGGCCCGCCGAACCATGTTAGGCAGCCGGGCAGATCTTCTTGAAGAGCTCGATGACGTCGTCGAGCGTCGCCTCACGCGGGTTGCCCGGGAAGCAGGCATCGGCCATGGCGTCCTTGGCCAGGACCTCGATCTCGTCAGCCTTCATGGCCTCGCAGACGTGCGGGATGTTCACGTCAGCGGAGAGCTGCTTAACGGCGGCGATAGCGGCGTCGGCAGCCTCATCGGTGCTCATGCCCGTGGTGTCAACGCCCATGGCGACGGCGACCTTGGCCAGGCGCTCGGCGCAAACCGGCTTGTTGAACTCCATGGCAATCGGCAGCAGCATGGCGCAAGCGACGCCGTGCGGGGTGTCGTAGTGAGCGGACAGGGTGTGAGCCATGGCGTGATCGATGCCCAGGCCAACGTTAGAGAAGCCCATGCCGGCAACATACTGGCCAAGAGCCATGCCCTCGCGGCCGGAGCCGGGCTGGCCGGACTTGGCCTCGGCAACGGAGTCGCGCAGGTTCTCGCTGATCAGCTTGATGGCCTCAAAGTGGAACATGTCGGAGAGCTCCCAAGCGCCCTTGGTGGTGTAGCCCTCGATGGCGTGGGTCAGAGCGTCCATGCCGGTGGAAGCGGTCAGGCCGGCGGGCATGGAAGCCATCATGTCGGGGTCGACGACGGCGACCTCGGGGGCGTCGTTGGTGTCGACGCACACGAACTTGCGGACCTTCTCGGGGTCGGTGATGACGTAGTTGATGGTCACCTCAGCAGCAGTACCGGCGGTCGTCGGCACGGCGATGGTGAACACGGCGTGGTTCTTAGTGGGAGCAACGCCCTCGAGGCTGCGGACATCGGCGAACTCGGGGTTGTTGATGATGATGCCGATGGCCTTGGCAGTGTCCATAGAGGAGCCGCCACCGACGGTCACGATAGCATCAGCCTCGGCGGCCTTGAAGGCCTCGACGCCGTCCTTGACGTTCTGGATAGTGGGGTTGGGCTTGATCTCAGAGTAGAGGCTCCAAGCGATGCCGGCGGCATCGAGCTCATCGGTCACCTTAGCGGTAACGCCAAACTTGACCAGATCGGGGTCGGAGCAGACGAAGATCTTCTTGTAGCCGCGACGCTGGAGCTCGCCGGGGATCTCCTTGATGGCGCCGGAACCATGATAAGAAATGGTGTTGAGAACGAAACGATTAGCCATTGATAGCCTCCCATCGTGTGCGGGGCACCCATTACGCCCCACGCTATGGCTCCCATCCTAACGCTTTTGAAGCGAAAAACGCGTGAGAACGTCAGATTATTTAAAGCGTTTCAACAACTGGTATTGTCACCGCCTGACCACTAAACAAAAAGGGGCGGCCGAGATGACCGTCCCCTCCCCATTATTGATCAGTGTGGCAAGGGGTCAGCCCCTTGCCACACCCTGCCGCTATTTTTGGCAGGCCTCTTTCCAATCTTCGCAGGCGCGCTTCCAGCGAAAACGCAGGTCGCGCTCGCGGTCGATAAACATGATGGCAAACGCCACGAACAGCAGCACGCTCGCCACCGCAATAGCGTGCAGCCCCATGCGCTCAATACACCAATTGCCCAGCACAGCGCCAAACACAAAGGTAAAGATCACGCCAAAGTACAGCAGGCCGTTTTCCAAAAAGCCGCGCTTGTGGGTGATGATGTAGTCGTCCACGTTTTGCAGCGCGTTGCGCAGGTTACCGATGCACATGGTCGTGGCAATGCCGTGACCGTGGATCTTGCGGAAGCTCTCGACCTGCATACCGCAGGCAAACGAGATGAGGCAGTTGGCGAGCAAGTTGTAGCCGCCACCGGGGATAAAGCTCACGCCCAGCAAGATGACGGCTTCAAAGAACACCGTCACCTGGCGCCAGTGAATCACGCTGCCAAACCGTTCGTGTACCAGGTCGGCAAGCATAATGCCCACGGCAAACGACACCACAGGGAAGAAATAGCGCCCCGCGAGCGCCCAATTGCCCTCCGAGATGCTCACGCCCACCAGCAAGATGTTGCCCGTCTGCGCGTTGGCGAAAACATGGTCGCGCCCAATGTACGAATAAACGTCCATAAAGCCACCGGCGAGCGCCAAGATGATGCCCAGCTCAATAGACTCCGATATCTGTTTGGCACGCTGCATCGTCGTGCGCCCTCCTTGTTGACGACCCTCTCGTGCGTCGGCGGAAACATAGCCGCCGTTCATACTGTAACCCATTGACAACATGGCGCGCCCGCGAGACGGACTCCCCAACGCGCAGATACACCGTCTGGAAACAAACGGCGGGCGCGGCATCGACACCCGACACCTCGTGTACTCCACCAGTCTTTTTAGCCCCGTCCCAAAAAGACTGGTTACAATTACGTGCAGCATACAAACACCGGGAGGAATCGTGGCAAAAAAGCCCCAGGACGCTCAGCACAACCAGCACGGCAAGCATGCCCAACGCGGCCAGCAGCAAAAGCGTGGAAGCAAAGCCCAGGGCTCGCGCCCCGCGCATGCCCCGGCAGCGCCTGTCCGCCCCTGGCGCCCGGGCCGCGATAAGTTCCTCCCCGTCAGCCGCGCCGACATGGATGCGCGCGGCTGGGACCAGTGCGACTTTGTCTACATCTGCGGCGACGCCTACGTGGACCATCCCAGCTTTGGCATGGCCATCATCAGCCGCGTCCTCGACGCGCACGGCTACAAGGTGGGCATCATCTGCCAACCCGACTGGACCGACCCCGCCAGCATCACCGTGCTCGGCGAGCCGCGCCTGGGCTTTCTCGTCAGCGCCGGCAACATGGACTCCATGGTCAACCACTATTCGGTGACCAAGCACCGCCGCCACACCGACGCCTATACCCCCGGTGGCGAGGAGGGACACCGCCCCAACCGTGCCGTCACGGTCTACGGCAACCTCATCCGCCAGACATTCAAGGACGCCCCCATCATCATCGGCGGCATCGAGGCAAGCCTGCGTCGCTTGGCCCACTACGACTACTGGCAGGACAAGCTCAAGCGCTCGGTACTGCTCGACTCGGGCGCCGACATCCTCATCTACGGCATGGGCGAGCACGCGATTGTCGAGATTGCCGACGCGCTCGACGCGGGACTGCCCGTCGATCAGATCACCTATATCAACGGCACCGTCTACCGCACGGGTTCGCTCGACGAGGTCTACGACTACGACCTGCTGCCCAGTTGGGACGACCTTACCGCCGACAAGCTCAACTACGCGCGCAGCTTTAACGTGCAGCAGCAGAATATGGACCCCATCACCGGACATCGCCTGGTAGAGCCCTACCCCAACAGCGTCTATGTGGTGCAGAACCCGCCGTCGGCGACGCTCACCACCGACGAGATGGACGAGGTTGCCGAACTCCCCTACGCACGCGATTGGCATCCCGATTACGACGCGGCGGGCGGCGTGCCGGCCTTTGCCGAGATCAAGTTTTCCATTAGTTCCAACCGCGGCTGTTTTGGCGAGTGCTCGTTTTGCGCGCTCACCTTCCACCAGGGCCGCGTGCTGCAGATGCGCAGCCACGATTCGATCATGCGCGAGGCCGAGCTGCTCACGCGCGATCCCGAGTTTAAGGGCTATATCAACGACGTGGGCGGGCCGACGGCCAACTTTAGCCGTCCCGCCTGCGACAAGCAGCTCAAGCACGGCGTATGCAAGAACAAGCGATGCCTGTGGCCGAGCGTGTGCAAGAACATGGTGGTCGACGAGAGCGGCTACACGCAGCTGCTGCGCGACCTGCGCCAGCTGCCGGGCGTCAAGAAGGTCTTTGTCCGCAGCGGCATCCGCTTCGACTACACCATGGCCGATGCCTCGGACGAGTTTTTGCGCGAGCTGCTGGAGCACCACGTCTCGGGCCAGCTACGCGTAGCACCCGAGCACGTGAGCGACGCGGTGCTTTCCGTGATGGGCAAACCGAGCCGAGCCGTCTACGATGCATTCTGCCGTAAATTTGAACGCTTGAACCGCGAGTACGGACTCAAGCAGTACGTGGTGCCGTATCTGATCTCGAGCCACCCCGGATCGACGATGAAGGAAGCCGTGGACCTTGCCGAGGCCGTGCGAGACATGGGCTACATGCCCGAGCAGGTGCAGGACTTCTACCCCACGCCGTCCACCATGTCGACGTGCATGTACTACACCGGCGTGGACCCGCGCACCATGGAGCCGATCTATGTGGCGCGCGACCCGCACGAGAAGGCCATGCAGCGCGCGCTCATCCAGTATCGCAAGCCCGAGAACTACAAGCTCGTGCGCGAGGCGCTAGAGAAAGCCGGGCGTCGCGATTTGATCGGCTACACCAAGCATTGCCTGATCCGCCCCGTGCCGCCACGCCCGGGCGAGACATCTGCCGGCGGCGGACATGGCACCGGCAAGAAGGGCGGCAAGGGCCACGGTGGCGCTGGCGGCGCTGGAGCCAAGGGGCCCAAGGGCGGCAAGGGCCACGGCGGCATGTCGCGCGCGCAGAACACCGCCGGACGCAACCGCGCAGCTCAGGGGCGTCAGGGTGCCAACGGAGGCGGTCGCCGCAACTAAGGCAGCAATGCGCTCGCTGCGTCCATCCCACACGCGTGGCGCAACGAGCGCATTGCCTCAACGAGGATGACGCCGGCGATAGCGACCGTGACCACCACGTCGACCGGCGTGTTCACAAACCACAGCATGCCCATGAGATACGACCCGGCATTAAAGGCAAAGTGCAGCAGGATCGTGTAGCGGAGCTTTCCGGTCGTTACGAGCACCCAACCAAAGATGAGGCCGGCGGCACCCGCGTAGCAACCCTGCACCCAATTCATGTGCATAAAACCGAAGATTGCCGCCTGCAGCATAATCGCCGCGGCGACACCCCACGTGCTTGGGGCCGCCCAGGGCACTATGGCGCCGTCTTGCGCACTCGCACGACGCCGGCGCTTCCAGAGCGGACGGCACTGGGGATTAAACGCACGCAGCGAAAACTCAAAGATGACACCGCGCACCAGGAGCTCTTCGCAAAACGGCGCGCCGAGCACCGTGGTCAGGACGGCAAGAGGACTGGTATCGCCCATGCCCGTGTCCTCGACAAGCTCGCTGTAGTCGGCCGCGGCATCGGGCAACAGCGACAGCACGGCGTCGGTCACGTAGCTAACGACCACCTGCAGGGCAAGACCGATCACGATAACGCAGGCGATGCGTTTCCACGCCCCACGCGCTCCCCCGCCGAGCGGATGCTCGCTTTGCGAACGCGCCATAAACGAGCGCGGCCACAGATAACGCCACCACAGCAGCGCCATCAAAAACGACGCCGTCTGAGCGGCGGCCTGAAGCAATTGAATGTCGAGGTCATCGATCGAAAAACCCATGAACACCGATGCGACGCCAAGGGCGGAGAACAAAACGACGCTCAGGGCAATATCGACAGCGACGACGCCAAAACAGGCGAGCGCCCACGCTATCGCATTGAGCATGCCAGCCTCCTCAAAACCCGGTACTTGGGAACGTTCCTTAACTGCCGGCAGAAAATGAACGTCCCCAAGTACCGGCAGTTTGGGACAGTCATTGTTGATGAGAATCGGGTGCAGTGCCAAAGGCCCCGTTGGGCGAGATGTCGAACGGGAAGGTGCCACAGCGATTGAACGCGGCGATAAACATGCGGATGGCATTGGACGGCGTGGTGCCCACGAGCTGGGTTGCCGCCGCGAAGGCCGCCTTTTCCTCGGGCAAGACCTTCGCGACAACCGGGGTCATGTGTTCTGCCATGGCGCTTCCTTTTTGAAACAACGGTAGTGCGGATAGATGCGGGCCACGCGGCTGGG
Source organism: Collinsella sp. LCP19S3_A6 (assembly GCF_052122015.1). NCBI lineage: Bacteria > Bacillati > Actinomycetota > Coriobacteriia > Coriobacteriales > Coriobacteriaceae > Collinsella > Collinsella sp. LCP19S3_A6. Next base: position 102,479 of record NZ_JBQKDD010000002.1, on the reverse strand, counting down.
CGACGGGCTGTGAAGGCAACCCGATTGGCCCGCATCTGGAGTTTGTTTCTGCGGCGTTGGTATTACTTGGTATTCCTAAGTTATACCCGGCAGATAGAATACCACACCCGGTCCCATGGGGACGGAGAAAAGACGGATTATTTTGTTGCTGGGTTAGTATTTAGAGCGTGATGATGTCCGAGATATCGAGGGCCTAAGCGTCGGCGTATGGCGCGCCCAGGCTGGGTATCCGACGCATGGCGCCCTATTGTCTTGCATTATTTCGCTTATGCTATGCATAAAAAGACGGGGGCACCCCTTCTCGTCCCAACGTACCCCCGCTTGAACCGTGCAAAAACCGGAGTTTTCAGCATCGCGGCCCCCGCAGGCGGTGCCGCAAATCGTGGACGCCGCGCGATTGGCGTCGTTTTGGGGCACGGCGCGACGCGAAACGCGCGTTATCGCCGCGCCGGACGCCGTCAGCCAACCCAAATCGCCTGCCGAAGGATCCCGCTGGCTCAAAAAGACGATTCCGGCGCGTATGCAGTCACCCCGGCTTGCTGAAAACTCCCAAAAATGCACGGCGCGCCCCGGGGGACCCGTGCGCGCCACGAAAAACACGCCCGCATCCAAAAGAATGCGAGCGCGAAAGCCGGATGGCGGCAAGGGCGCCAGGCAGCGGGCGAAATCCCCGGCGTGTCCGCCCGGGCACCGCAGCCGCCGCGCGTCAGCAGAAAACCTCATGCCCTGCGTTGATGTCAGAGAGCCCATCCCCCGTATCAATCCTTTGCGCAAAACGGAAATGCCTCGTCCGCGCAAGCACGCGGACGAGGCATTAATCATGTTTTGCGGTCAGCGACTCTTTTGCGCCAGCGTCTTCTGCCTTTAGCTAAGCTCGGGCCAGTAACCCTTGTTGGCCTCGATCATGTCGTCGAGAACCTCCTTGGCGACCTTCATCGACGGCACGGTCTTGTTCAGCGTAAAGGCCTTGAGCGCCTTCTCGTACGAACCCTCGATCGTAGCCTCGACCAGGAGCTTCTCGGAGTTCAGCTGCTGCATCATGAGGCCCTGCTGGAACAGCGGAATGTTGTCGCGGCTGATGACTTCGGGGCCGTTCTTGCCAATGTAGGCAGGCAGCTCGACCATGGCGTCGTAGGGCATGTTGGGGATAGCGCCCTTGTTCTCGCAAATGACCAGGAAGCGCTGCTTGGTGTCGTTCTTCAGAGCGATAGCCAGGTCGGCAATCCAGTCGCCGTGGCTGCCCGCATAGAACGTGCTCTCGTCGATCTCGCCCGTCTTCTCGTAGTGATCGATACCATCAAAAAGGTTCTTCTCGCGCGTCTCCTCGACCTCATTCGCACGGGTGCGCTCGGGGTTGGAGTGCTCGACGAACTCCTTCTGCTGCAGGTAGTAGTTCAGATACGTGTTGGGCAGATACTCCGGGAAGCACTCCATGATCTCGTACACGCCCTTCCAGACGTAGTACCAGCTGCCCTTGGTGTGACGGTTCTGCTCGGGATGCTCGTCGGTGGCCTCCTCGGGCTTCTTGGACATCAGCGAGCTCATGCCCTTGAGGTACGAATCGGCCAGCAGAATCTCATGCTCCTTGATGTACTCGCGCAGCTGCGGGAGCACCTCCTCGCCCTTGTGGCGGATCGAGGTGAACCAACCAAAGTGGTTGAGGCCAAAGTAATCGTACTCGACATCCTTCTTGTCGATATCGAGCGCAGCGCAAACCACGTCGATAATCGCGATCGGCATGTCGCAGATGTTGATGATGCGAGCATTGGGACGCAGAACGCGGCAGGCCTCGGAGACGATGGCGGCAGGGTTAGAGTAGTTGAGAATCCAGTAGTCCTTCTTGGCGTACTTCTCAACGTCATCGATCAGCTCGACCATGGGGAAGATGGTACGCATGCCATAGGCAAGGCCGCCGCAACCGCAAGTCTCCTGACCCACGCAGCCGTGACGCAGCGGAATCTTCTCGTCCTGCTCGCGCATGGCATAGCCGCCCACGCGCATCTGGGCAAACACGAAGCTCGCGTCGGTAAAAGCCGTCTTTTTGTCGGTGGTCACCGTGAGCTTGATGTCCAGGCCGAGGTCCTCGTGCAAAATCCAGTCCACGAGCACGCCGATCTTGCGCTGGCGCTCCTCGTTGATGTCGTACAGACGAATCTCGTCAACATCGAGCTCGTCCTTGCGCAGGGCGATGGACTTGACGATGCCGGGGGTAAAGGTGGATCCGCCACCACACAGAGTAATGATCATTGTTTACTGCTCCTTCTCAATTGTGTTTTCGACCTTGTCGCGCATCTCGGCGACCTTCATGCCAAAGATGATCTGGATATTGTTGCCGTTGCGGTTGATGCCACTGTTGGGCACGTGGTTGATGAGGTCCTCATCGATGAGGTCCGGGTTCTTAACGTTCACGCGGAGACGCGTAAAGCAGTTCTCGAGCTCCTCGATGTTGTCCTTGCCGCCAAGACCTGCGACCAGGTCGGCAATGCCTGCATCGACGCCCTCTGCGGGAGCCGCGGCAACAGCGCCCTGCTTCACCGCAACAGATGCGGCGGCCTCGCCCTCGGCAACGGACTCGGCGAGCTCGGACTCCTCCTCGCGACCGGGAGTGTGGAGGTTGAGCTTCTTGATAAGGAGGGTGAAGAGGAAGAAGTACAGAGCGGCGTTGACGACTCCAAGCACCAGCATAACCGGCCAGTTGGTCTTGTCGACACCCAGGACCAGGTTGGAAACCACGACGTTGATGATGCCGCCTGCAGTCGAAGCGGGCACGGAGAGGACCTTGAGCAGGACCAGGAAGATGCCGGAAAGAACCGAGTGAACGACAAAGAGCACGGGAGCGGCAAAGACAAAGAGGAAGTCCATGGGCTCGGTCACGCAGGAGAGCACGACGGTGATGATCAGCGGGATGATAACAGCCTTGGTCTTGTCCTTGTTCCCCTTGTAAGCAGTGAAGATAAAGGCGAGACCGATACCGATGTAGGGCCACAGGTTGTTGAAGGCATAGCTGTTGAAGTAGGTGCTATCGGAGAAGGGCTGGCCCGTCATTGCCATCTCGGCGACACGGATGGGATAGGCGCCGGCGATAACCTGATCGCCCAGCGTCAGGGTGCCACCCACATCGGAGAACTGGAACGGGATGGAGATGAGGTGGTGCAGACCGGTGGGAACGAGCAGCTTGTTGAGCATGCCGTAGATAAACAGACCGATGTTGCCCGAATCCTTAATGATGCCGGCAACGGAGGAGATAGCACCCTGAACCGGAGGCCAAACGATGCAAAAGCCAGCGCCCATAAACCAGGAGATGATGATCATGATCAGGAACGGAAAGCGAACGCCCGAGAACATCGACAGGGCAATGGGGAACTGCTTGTTCGAGTACTTGTTGAATACGGCACCGGTGATGCAACCAAGAATGATGCCGCCAAACACGCCGGTATCGAGCACTTGGATGCCCATAACGGTGCTCTGGCCAGTTCCGGTAAGGCCGAGCATGCCGCTCGCCTCGGCAAGAGAGCCGGTGGCGTTGAGCACGATGTTGTTAGCCTGCAGGAACAGGAAGAACGACATCAGGGCGATCAGCGAAGCATGGCCCTTGTTCTTCTTTGCCATGGCGCCGGCGATGCCCACGCAGAACAGAATCGAGAGGTTGTTGATGATAAACATCAGCGACTGATAGACAACGGCGCCCACGAGCTGGAACGGACCGAAGCCCAGCACAGGGACCATGGCGCAGATGGTCTTGTTGGTCAGAATAATGCCCACGACGAGCAGAATGCCGGCAACCGAGAGATACATCATCGGCTGGACGATTGACTTCGCGAACACCTCCAACGGCGCTTTGAAATTGAACTTCTTTTTTGCGGTCATAGCGGTACTCCCCTTCCTTTTCCGCAAATTAAGACAGATGTGCCCTGGACAAGACCGTGAGCCTTGCCTTATATCAATCGATGTGTGGGCACGTTATGCCTAGAGACCAGGTTCTCCAAGCAGGTTAACAATGTGATACGCGAGATAACTCTTCTCGGCATTGGTAACGACAACGTTATAGGTAGACGACAAGTGGGCGGCTATGGCGTCCGCGCACGAGAATGCGCACGGATATGCCGTTTCATCGATTCGGAACAGCGCGTCGCCGTTGATTTGCCCTGCCGCGGGATCGAGCGCTCGCTGTGCGAAAAACTGCAGGTGACGAACGAAACGTTCATAAGGCAGCGAGGTGTCATCGAGGGTCGTAGCATAGCGCTTGGAAACAATCGCGAGCACGTCACGAACAAGCTGGACCGAAACAATCAAACGATCGGAGCGTTGCGGCATGGTGGCGTTGACGATGTGCAGCGTAATGAAACCCTGCTCTTCTTCGCTCATCTGGATGCCCATATACTCCTTGACAATCTGCAACGCACGGCCCGCAAGCGCATACTCCTTGCGATAGAACTGCTGGATCTCGAGCAGCAACGGATTCTCACAGGAGACGCCCTTGCGCTCGCGCTCCAAAGCAAGGCTGATATGGTCTGCGAGAGCAATGAGAATCTTGTCGTTGATATCAACATTGAGCTCTCGACGGAGCATCTGAACAATGTCCTCGGCAATCACGAGGTTGACGGTGGGGATGGACTCCAAAAGATGCGCCAAGCGGTCAATCGTACGCGAATCCTGAGAAGTTCCCTCCTGCAACGCGTAGGTCTTTTCGATCGACGCCTCATCGATGGCATCGCCGGCATGACGGCCAAAGCAGAGGCCTCGACCGATGACGATGAGCTCGGAGCCATCGTCCGAAGTGACCATTGCGACGTTGTTGTTAAAAACTCGCTTGATAACCACGGTACCCACCACAAGAACTTACTCAGAAAGCCAGACGACAGACTCTTTAACAACAACAGGGCCGGAAGCATGCTCACGAAGAGTCGAGTTCTCTGAGCGCTCGCACACGATAACGAAGACCGTGGGATCGAAGCCGGCGGCGCGGACCGCGTCGAAATCGACCTCGACGAGGGGCTGGCCCGCGTCGACATGGTCACCCTGGGCAACAAGCGCATGGAAGCCCTTGCCTTCAAGCTTAACAGTATCGATTCCGATATGCAGCATCACCTGAGCAGAGCTGTCGTCGGACATGATGCCCAGCGCGTGCTCAGTCGGAAACAGCGCCGCGACGGTGCCTGAAACAGGAGCGCACACCGTTCCCTCTTGGGGAACCACGGCAACGCCATCGCCCACCGCACGGCTGCTAAAAGCGGGGTCATTGGTATTTTCTAGATGAACAAGCTCGCCGGAAACGGGAGCGAGGATTTCGAACTCGGAAGCTGCAGTCTTCTGCTCATCCGAACCGCCCATTAGGCGAGAAAAGAAACCCACGGTAGCATGTCCCTTCATAAATATAGCCCAACCAAAATCAAGCGAATGCATCCATAGAGACACACCCGTTCAAAGACTTTGGTTAGGCCCACGTCCGAGGGACTCGGTAACCTTCCGCATTTCTTTTACGGAAGCTATTGTAGACAAGCCCAAAGCCGGAACAACCATTATGACCGATGAACGGTATTTTTTCTTCGATAAACGGTATTTAGGCGACACTTGGGGACACTCCTTGTTTGGTGCCTTGGGGACAGGTTACTTTGCACCAATCATGAGTTGCGGTGAAATAGGGACTGAAAAGCCGCTCAAAAGGCCAAAACAGTCCGTACTCCACCGCAACTTCAAGACGTTGGTGCATATGAACCCGTCCCCTTGCACCAAAAAGGGCCCCGAGCATAGTCTGCTCGAGGCCCAAACTCGTGTCGCCTTACCGCGCGACGCGTATGTTACTTGCGCTTGCCGCCGCCGTCGCCGGGACGACGGGAGCTGCCGCCGCGCTTGCCGCCACGATTGTTACCATAGCTGCCACGGTTATCGCGACCGCCGGCACGGCCACCACGGGAGCCGGCCTGGTTGCCGCCGCGACCGCCACGGTGGCCGCCGCGACGCTCTTCGCGGGTATCGTCGTAGTTGCGCCAGTCATCGCGACGATCTCGACTGGCACGCGGATCGCGACGATCGCGCGACTCGCCAGAACGGCCGGCGCCACTGCGGCCGCCATTGCCGCGAGCATCCTCGCGACGCTCACCGCCGCGGCCACCGCGCTCTTCAAAGCGCTTGCCGCCACGGGACTCACCGCCGCGGCCGCCGCGCTCGTCATCGCGACCGGAACGACGACGGTCGCCCGCGCCGCGCTTGCCGCCGCGCGAGCCACGGCCCTCGTCCTCGCGCTCAACACGGCGACGACCGCCGCGATCCTCGTCCTCGCGGCGACGGCGGTGCGCCTCGCCCTGGAACTGCTTGGCACGGCGCTCGGCACGGTTGCCGCGCGGGGCCGGCTCGACGGCACCAGCACCGCCGCGCTCCTCGGCAGCCACCTCGCGGGCCACGCTCTCCACGGCCTCGTCCACGCGAGCCTGAACGCCCTCGCGCACGCGGGTCTTGCCGCCGCGCTTGGGACGGCTCGGGCGCTCGCTGTCGCCGCGACGCTCATCGCGACCGCGGTTGGAACGACCGGCCACATCGCCGTAATCGTCGCCGTTGCGTTTGCCGTCGCGACGCGCCTGTTCAAGCTTCTTCTTGCTCTTGGACTTGCCGCGCTTGGTCTTCTTCTTCACCTTAAAGGCCGCAGGGTCGCGCTCGGGGTCAACCGCGGGCGGATTGGGGCCCACGTGCAGGTCGCCGGCCTCGTAGATGTCGGCCGTCTTGTCCATGAGCTTCTCGATCTCGTAGAACTCATCCACGTCCTGCTCGGTCACAAACGTGATGGCCCAGCCCAGCTCGCCGGCGCGGCCCGTACGGCCAATACGGTGGATGTAGTCGGTCGGCTCGGCCGGCACGTCAAAGTTCACGACGTAGCGCACATCGCTGATGTCGATGCCGCGGGCGAGCACGTCGGTTGCCACCAGCACGTCGACGGTACCGTCGCGGAAGGCCGAAAGTGCGCGCTCGCGCTGGGCCTGGCTGCGGTTGCCATGAATCGCGGCAGCCTTGATGCCCTTGCGCTCCAGACGACGGCAGCAGCTGTCGGCACGGTGCTTGGTGCGCATAAAGACGATGGTGCGCTCCGGGCCTTCCTTTTTGAGGAACTCGGGCAGCAGGTTGTTCTTGGCCTCGATGGACACCGGGAACACAAACTGGTCGACGGTGTCGGCGGTCGATGTGGCGGGCGCGATCTCCACGCGGGCCGGGTGGCTCACCAGGTCGGTGATCTCGCCCACGGCCTCCTCGTCGAGGGTCGCCGAGAACAGCAGCGTCTGGCGCTCGGCCGGCGTCTCGCGCACAATACGGCGAACGGCGGGCAAAAAGCCCATGTCGAGCATGCGGTCGGCTTCGTCGAGCACCAGCACCTTGACCTCGTCCAGGTGGCAGGCACCCTGCTCGATCAGATCGACCAGACGGCCCGGCGTTGCGACCAGGATGTCGCAGCCGTACTTGAGGGCAGCGGTCTGCGGCTTGTAGCTCACGCCGCCCACAACGGTCACGGCAACATGGCCGGTGACGTCGGCGATCTTGCTCGCGACCTCGTCGATTTGCTGGGCGAGCTCGCGCGTAGGGGTGATGACGAGCATCACGGGGCCGCGGCCGTTGCCCTCGGGCTTTTTAGCACCGCGACGACGGTTACGGCCGCCGCGCTCGCGCACAGGTTTGGGAGGAGCGATGTGCTCCAGATTGTTCATGGTCGGCAGCAAAAAGGCGGCCGTCTTGCCGGTGCCGGTCTGAGCGGCGGCAAGCAGGTCGCGGCCCTCGAGCACCACGGGGATCGAGCCGGCCTGCACGGGCGTCGGCGCCGTGTAACCCAGGTTCTCGATGGCACGAAGTATCTCGTCCGAAAGACCCAGCTCGTCAAAGGCGGGCAGGTTCTCGGTAGCGGACTCGACGGTCTCGGCGGCGCTGGCCTCGTCGGCCGCATCGAAGGCAGCCTGGGCCATGGCCTCGCGGGTCTCGTCCAGGATCTCGGCGTCGGTGACGTCGGATACAGAATTACGCATATGTTGTTGTTCCTTATCTGCACGCGCAAGGGGCACGGCATGCGGCCGCGCGGGCGTGCTTGGTAGTGCGCTAGTACATACAAAAACGGGTGCGCACAGAGAGGACGTTGCTCAGCACGCTGGCGATCGCTTTGGCAGCCATATCACGCGCCGTCCAGACGCAGCAGCTCTAAGCGATGAAGCAGATTCGCCGCCGGTTAGTATACCCGTACTCCGTATGCCCCCACGTAAACCACAGATGACAGGGCGGGAGGGGCGGGTCTGGGCCAATTGTCTCAATCTGTAACAGTTACGAGGCAAAACCGGGTCTACACGTTACGAATCGAGACAAACCAAAACCTCGCAAAACAACATCTCGATCTGTAACAGATAGAGGTCATTTTCCCTGCCAGATGTTACAGATCGAGATGTTAAGCAACCTCCGAATTGTTTGTCTCAATCTGTAACAGTTACTCGGCAAAATCAGGCCTAGATGTTACAGATTGAGACGAAGGGCGAGGATGGTGCGCTAACTTGGCAGTCGACCCCCGTATCGGAATGTCATACATTTCAACTTTTGCCATACACCCCCAGGGGGTATGGGTGTATAGTATCGAGAGGTTAACAATTCCAACACCGAACCACAGAAAGGAGAGTCCATGGCTCAAGATAAGTTCGACGTAGGCGGCATGACATGCGCCGCCTGCCAGGCGCACGTGGACCGTGCCGTGAGCAAGCTCGACGGCGTCCAAAGCGTCGCGGTCAACCTACTCGCCGGTTCCATGATGGTCGACTACGACCCCGCGCAGGTCTCCCCCGACGATATCTGCACCGCCGTCGACCGCGCGGGCTACTCGGCCTCACCCGTCAGCACGGGCACCGGTGCCGCCGGCTCAAACGGCAGCGCACAAGCCAGGTCTGGCGCCGCCCATATGGAGTCGCCCACCAAAAAGCTGGAGGCCGCCGCCTCTGCCATGCACACCCGCCTCATCGTCTCGATCGTCTTCCTCATCCCACTGTTCTACATAGGCATGGGACACATGCTCGGCTGGCCGCTGCCCGGCATCTTCACCGACCATATCCACAGCATGACGCTCGCCCTCACCGAGCTTGTCCTGCTCATCCCCATCGTCTACGTCAACGACGCGTACTTTATCAACGGGTTTAAATCGCTCGCGCACGGCGCACCCACCATGGACGCCCTTATTGCCGTGGGCGCCACCGCTTCCATTGCCTGGTCGCTCTATGCCATGTTCATCATGGCCGACCAGCTGGCCACGGGGCAGGTGCACGAGGCCATGATGACAGGCATGGACAATCTGTATTTTGAGAGCGCGGGCACGATCCTGTCGCTCGTCACCGTGGGCAAATACCTCGAGACGCGCAGTAAGTCCAAAACCGGCGGCGCCATCGAGGCGCTCATCGATCTGGCGCCTAAAACCGCGACCGTCGTTGCCGACGATGGCAGCGAAACCACCGTCGACGTCGATAGCATCCTTCCCGGCCAGGTCCTGCGCGTGCACCCCGGCGAGTCAATCCCCGTCGATGGCGTGGTGCTCGAGGGTAGCTCGGCCGTGGACGAGAGTGCGCTCACCGGCGAGTCAATCCCCGTGGAAAAGACCGCCGGCGACACCGTCAACGCCGCCACCGTCAACCGCACCGGCTCGTTTACCTTCCGCGCCACGCGGGTTGGTGCCGAGACATCACTCGCCAAGATCATCCAGCTCGTCGAGGACGCCAACGCCACCAAGGCGCCCATCGCCCGCATGGCCGACAAGGTCGCCGGCGTGTTCGTGCCCGTGGTGTTCGTGATCTCGGCCGTGACCTTTGCGGTGTGGATGGCACTGACCGGCAGCATAAACGAGGCACTCACCTCCGCCGTGGCCGTGCTGGTGATCAGTTGTCCCTGCGCGCTCGGCCTAGCCACGCCCGTCGCCATTATGGTAGGCACCGGCAAGGGCGCCGAGATGGGCATTCTGTTTAAGAGCGCCGAGGCGCTGGAGAGCCTGCGCAGCGTGGGTACCGTGGTGCTCGATAAGACGGGTACGGTCACCCGCGGCAAACCTGCCGTGACCGATATCGTGGTAGCCACGCGCGCCGATGGCTCGCCCGCCATGAGTGAAAAGGCGTTACTGAAGCTCGCTGCCGCGCTGGAGCGTTCGAGCGAGCATCCGCTGGCCGAGGCGATTATGACCGAGTGCGAGGCGCGCGGAATCGTGGCGCGCATGGTCGAGGACTTTGCCGCCGTGCCTGGACGAGGCGTTACGGCGCGCGAGGGGCAGAATATCATCGCAGCCGGCAACGTGCGTCTGATGAACGAGCTGGGCGCGGAGGTGCCCGCCGGTCTTGCCGAGCGATTTGCCGCCGAGGGCAAGACACCGTTGTTCTTTGCCAAGAACGGCGAGCTTGTCGGCACCATTGCCGTGGCTGACGAGGTCAAGGAGACGAGCGCTGAGGCCATCGCTGCGATGCGTTCGCTCGGCGTCGACGTGCACATGCTCACCGGCGACAACCGTGTGACGGCCGAAGCAATCGCCCGCCGCGTAGGACTGAGCAGCAAGCAGGTCATTGCCGACGTGCTTCCCGCCGACAAGGAACGCCACGTGCGCGAACTGCAGGATGCGGGCGGCAAGGTCGCCATGGTGGGCGACGGCATCAACGACTCCCCTGCCCTGGCGCGCGCCGACGTGGGCCTTGCTATCGGCACCGGAGCCGACATCGCCAAGGAAGGGGCAGATGTGGTGCTCATGCGCAGCGATCTCATGGACGTCGCCCGCGCCATCGAGCTTTCGCGCGCCACGATTCGCAACATCAAGCAAGACCTGTTCTGGGCGCTGTTCTACAACGGCATCGGCATTCCGCTCGCTGCGGGCGTGTTCTTCCCCCTCACCGGCTGGCAGCTCTCGCCGATGTTTGGCGCCGCAGCCATGAGCCTGTCGAGCGTTTGCGTCGTAAGCAACGCGCTGCGCCTGAAATCCTTTAAGCCTAAAGTGGCAAAATAGGCTCACCATTACGTCCACTTAGAACGGGTTTTCCAGGTGCCCGAGATTGACCTGAAAGAGGAGCGACGCGTACTTTGGTACGCGAGCGACGGCTTGAAGGTCAAGGTCGGGTGCCTGGGAAAGCCGACATAACAGAGAGGAATACCCATGCGTTACACAATTAAGACTTCCGGCCTTATGTGTGGCCACTGCGACGCTACTGTCGAGACGGCACTGCTCAACGTTGCCGGCGTGACCGACGCCGATGCCGATCACGAGACTCAGACGGTACAGGTGGAGTGCGCCGACACCGTGGCCGCCGAGCAGCTCGCTGCCGCCGTCGAGAGCGCCGGCGAGAAGTTCCACGCCCTGTCCGTGACCGCAGCCTAGCTGCTATCAAAAGCATTCGACCCCATCGACCAGAAACGAGGACCGCCATGATGGCAGACCACAAATCGGTGAACCGTATGCTCAAGACGGCGCGCGGCCAGATCGACGGCATCCTGCGGATGGTCGAGGAGGACCGCTACTGCGTCGATATCTCCACGCAGCTCATGGCCACACAGGCACTCCTCGCGCGCATTAACGCCGACGTGCTCAAGGCGCATATCGAGGGCTGCGTGACTTCGGCAATCGAATCGGGCGACGAAGACCTCAAAGCCGCGAAGCTCGCCGAGATCGAACGCGTCGTCGACAAGCTCTCTAAGTAATCGGCGCATTGAGGACAAACCACTTTGCACCGTCTTGATGTTCCGAGGACAGGTATGTTTGCACCACATTGGTGCAGATTAACCTGTCCCCCTTGCTCTAAATCGGGTATAAAGGCGTGCGGCATATCGAACGAAAGGCAATTTGCATGAATGACTTTATGAAGGGCCGCAATGGCGCCGACGAGCTCACCATCGTGATGGGTTTTGCGGGCATCGTCATCGCGATGATCGGATCGATGGCCCGCATCCAGTGGCTCAGTTGGATCGCCATCGCCGTCATCGTGATCGGCGTGCTGCGCGGCCTGTCCAAAAACATCGACGCACGTCGCAAGGAGAACGAGGCCTTTGTCGCCGGCTCGGCTAAGGTCCCCGGCTTGGGCAAGTTTGTCGCCAGCTTGGGTGGCGGCGCTGCAGCGGCCAGCACCTCACGCGCGGCCGGCACCAGTAAGGAAGACTTTGAGCGTGCCAAGCGCACGGCCAAGAAGATGTGGAAAGGTCGCAAGACCACGGCATACCTCAAGTGCCCCAACTGCGGCCAGATGCTCTCCGTCCCCAAGGGCAAAGGCAAAATCCGCGTCACCTGCCCCAAGTGCCATGCCAAGATGGAGACGCGCTCGTAGCCGCCATACCGCAGGACAAAATAAAAGCCGAGGCCTCGCACCGGGACCTCGGCTTTTTTGAATGCGACAAAGGGCCCGCCCCCGTCACACCTACGCCACGCCGTCGCGAGCAAGCTCCTCGGCAAGCGCCTCGGCTGGCATGGCCATAATCGTGTCGAGCTCAGCGTCCACCTCGGGAATACGCTTCACCTTGAGTTTGCGCGCCAGATCGCCACGACACATCACGTGCATCGGCTCGCGCAGAGCACACAGGTCATCGAGCGGGTTCTCGCGCGTCACCAGGATATCGGCAGCCTTGCCGCACTCGATCGCACCGGTCTCGCCGCCCAGCCCCAGCAGCTCAGCATTGACCTGCGTAGCCGTATGCAGCGCAAACGCATTGCTCACGCCCACGTACTTGGCAAAATAGGCCACCTCGCGCCACATGTCGTACTGGGTCACGAACGGGCAGCTCGAATCCGTACCCAAACCTACCTTGATACCGGCTTCCAGCGCCGCACGAGCGCTCTCGATAATGCCCGAGCACACGATATCGCCGTTCTTCTTTTGCGTTTCGGTCGAATGAGTCTTCTCCGGATCGAGCAGCACAAACGGCAGTGCGGGGCTGATCGTGCAGGTCACACTCGGCGCACGCCCCTCGAGCTGAGTTCCCGCGGCGCCGAGGTACAGCTCCAGGATCTCGGGCGTCAACGGAGCGCCGTGCTCGATCGTATCGACGCCGGCCTCGAGCGCGGCGCGTACGCCCTCGGTGCTCTCGACATGAGCCATAACCGGAAGGCCCATATCGTGCGCTGCCTTGCACGCCGCCGCGGCAACCTCCACCGGCATACGCAGCACGCCCGGCTCGCCTACCTCGGTCGCATCGAACACACCGCCCGTTACGAACAGTTTAATGACGTCGGCACCGCGCGCATACAGGTCGCGCACCTGTTCGGCCGCCTCGGAGGGACTGTTGGCCACCTGGGCGAACAAGCCCGCGCCGTGGCCACCCGGCACCGTGACGCCCGTTCCCGGCGCCACCAAACGCGGACCCTGATACTTGCCGGCGTCGATAGCATCGCGCACGGCCAGATCGGCAAACAGCGGGTCGCCCGCGCCGCGCACCGTGGTCACGCCGCTTGCCAGCTGCTGTTGGGCGCTGCCCTTAAGAATATGGCGCACGATAGCGCGCCCCACGGGATTATCGAGCTTCTTCATCAGCGCGCCCGCATCGCCCGCCGAAACCGGCTTGCCCGAGCCGCACAGATGCACATGCATATTGATGAGGCCCGGCATGAGATACGCCCCGGCCAGGTCGAGGACCTCGGCACCTGCAGGCGCCTGCGCAACAGCGCTCGGCCCCATCCACGTGATGACACCGCGCTCAACGGCCACGGCCATGTCGGGCTGCGGCTCCATATGCTCCGAACCATCCAGGACGGTCGCATTGATAAACAACGTGGAACGATCGGCAGACGCCATATCGAGCTCCTCCCTCACGATTAACTTGAACATTTGTCCATTATCACCTAATGCAGCAAACTAAAGTCGAACATATCGGTTAGCGGAGGGACGAGAGAGCTGTGAGGGCAAACGGAGACAGCACGGCAATGCTCCGGCCGTTCCAGCAAAACGTCTTGATTTGTAACAGGTAGACCAGGTTTTAGCAGCCAGATGTTACAGATCAAGATCTTTCGGCACCGCGGCCAACCTTTGTCTCAATCTGTAACAGTTGGGTCGAATTTTGGCCGCTAGATGTTACAGATCGAGATCTTTCGGCACCGCGGCCAGCCTTTGTCTCAATCTGTAACAGTTGGGTCGAATTTTGGCCGTCAGATGTTACAGATCGAGATATTCTCCAGCCCTGTCGTCAAACATCTAAATCTGTAACATGTAGACAGGTTTTCGGCCTCTAGATGTTACAGATTTAGATCTTTTAGCGGCAGCCAACCTTCTGTCTCGATCTGTAACAGTTACGAGGCCAAACGGCCCCTTGTTGTTACAGATCGAGACAAAATCGACAGGAACAACCACATCCGCGTTAGTCGTATCCCTCAGCGCCCATACCACTGACGCTTCCATCCCTCAGCCAAATCGGCCCGCTGCGAAATACCCGCCAGCCTCATCTTTTCAGCCAGCTTCCCCGAGTTCTTGAGTTCATCAAACGTGAACCTCAGCACCTTGTGCCCGAGCATTGTCAGATGAGATTCCCGCTGACGCTCTGCTACGAACGGATCGACCGACTCCCGATCCCCACCATCCTGCAGGGTATACTTTCCTCTTCCGTCGAGCTCGCCAATCACGCACGTCCCGTCCTCGAGCCTCCAGAAATAATCGACCCGAAACACCTGTCTCGAATCGAGCGGATCGCGAAACTCCACCTGCAACTCTGGCACCGGAAAACCGTATGCAATAAAGAACGCTCGGAACCGAGACTCGCCACCATTTTCGGACAGCCCGTCCGCATGCGACGCAATCACCTGAGCTCTGCGATACCCGCGTCTGCCCTCGCAATCGGCCTGGAGCCGTTCGCAGAGGTCGTCGCGCGATATGCCCTTCGCCCGCAGCGCAGAATCGGCAATCGCCAGACCATATGAAAACGGCGCACGCAGCAGACAATCCTCCACCGTGCGCCAAAACGGCGTCACTCGCACGCCGTCGACGCACTCAAGCGCACCCGCCGCCTGCGGACGCAGCAGCCTATATCCCGTACTCAACGCCACCGAACAACCCGTCTTGACCAAGTAACGCGGCCCGAGCAGATCATTAGGCACCTCCAGACCCCATATCAGCGCGGCGTCATACCCCCAAAACGCCCAATCGGGATGAAACTCCGCAAGCCCCTTGATAGTCCGCCGAGCCCGCTCCGGCGGCGTCAACGCATCCCATTCATGCTGAAAACAGAATAGGTGCGATTCGGGCTCCGCAATATCGTCTGTGCCCACATGGCGCCGCAGCCACATGAGCTCGGCATTGTCGTGCGTCGCAAGCAGCACGCCTTGTTCAGCCGTCTCCGTGAGCCTGGCAAGCATCCTATTCCGCGCCAAGGTGCTACGTGCTGCATGTTTGTGTTTGAAAACGGTATTAGACACTTCCATCACCACCACGTCAGACAAATGGACCATCGTCACCGTTGCCTCCGCTGACAAATGTCTTGATCTGTAACAGGAAGACAGTCTTTGAGCCTCTAGTTGTTACAGATTTAGATTGTTCGGCACCGCGGCCAACCTTTGTCTCAATCTGTAACAGTTAGGTCGAATTTTGGCCTGTAGATGTTACAGATCGAGACATCCCCCCTGCCGGGTTCCAAACATCTCAGTCTGTAACAGTTAGACGTTCTCCAGACCCCTAAACGTTACAGATTTAGACAAACCAGCAACGCCCAAGCAGTCGTCTCGATCTGTAACAGGTAGACCGGTTTTTTGTCCCTAAACGTTACAGACCGAGACAAATAGACGGGCGGCGGAGGCGCGACTGCCCATCCCCTACTCCCATTCCTGTTTGTAGATGTTGAGTGACTTTACGTAGCGCCCCTGGGCGCCCATGATGTCGCGAACCAGCCGTAAGAAGAAGCTGATACACGAGGTATCGAAGCCATCTTCTAGGTCCTCAGGATGCACGGCGCCAGGCCCGTCGACCGCCGTATCGCTCAGGCGCGCAATGTCGTAGAGGTAGAGCTGCCCCGCCGTCAGCCAGACATCGTCGACGCACGCGAGGCGCACCGCAATCGCGCCATCGCGCCAGTGCTCCTTTTGCACGATATGCGGATCGTAGACGTCAAAGCGACGGTCGGTACGCGTGTCGCGCAGCGCGACCATACCGGTCGCGGGATCCTTATCCAAAATGCCAAAGCGAGAGAAATAGTGCGTGCCGCGCACCTGCTCGAGCCGTCTGAGCGAGACGGGCGAAAGCGACGCCGGCGGCTCGTCAACATACAGCTCAAGCAGCGTCTTGCCATGGCAATAGGGACGCTCGAACAGCAGCCAATCGGTAAATGCCATGTTATAGGCCATGATTTCATTTTGCGAGGGCTCCTCGCAATAGCTGAGCCATGGGTCGACTATCACTTCGAACTGTGTACGCGCCGCCTCCAAAAACTGAAACTTGCGCAGCATCCAAAACTGGGCCATGCCGGCAATATCGTCACCGACGGCCTCGGCCAGACGTCCCCGGTCCAAAACATGATCAGCCATGGCATCCTCCTCAAACTGATAAACCTCAATTTGAGCTTACGAGGAGGGCGGGTGGTCGCCGCCATCACGGGCGAAATGGGCATCGGGCTGCAAACCAGATGCTGACCAAGCACTTGACGGGATACTTGCAGATTATACAAATTGCCACAAAATCGCGGGTAGAACTAGACGAATCACCCGCGCCGCTGTCCGCAAACAACTAAAGCCGCCACATAAACAGCAGAGCGCAACGAGCGCAAACGCCAACGGGTAGGCAGCCAAACGTCGGCAAACGAGCAAAACGCTCGCAAACCCGCAAGGAGTGTCCCCGGATGCCGGCACGTAAGGAAAGTGCCCCAGCTGCCGGCACTTGGGGACGCTCCTGATATGCCGGCCGTTGGGGACAGCCCTTGCCGATTCGATTGTTGAGTAACTCCGTGATTGTCTTACAACCCCAGCGCCTCGGCGACCTCGGCTGCGCAGGCGAGGGCATCGGCCATGGCACTCACCACGAGCGAGCTGCCGTTGCGGGCATCGCCGGCCACATACACCGGCGCGGCATCCGCGGCAACGCCATCCACGCGAGCCGCAAGATGCGAGTCCTCGGAGGCCATCACGGGCAACGGACGGCCCGCCGTGGCAATAGGCACGTCAACAGCGTCGAACACGCCGTGCTCCGGACCCGTAAAGCCACAGGCGATCAGCACCAGCTGGGCCGACACCTCGTGCTCGGAGCCCGCAATGCGTTCGGGCTTGCCGGCCGACCAGTCCAGATCGACCACGCGCAGGCCCGCGGCAGCGCCCTTCTTGTCCAGCAATACCTCGAGCGTATCCACGCCCCAAGCACGCATCTCGCCGCCCATGGCAGCGATAGCCTCCTGCTGACCGTAGTCGGTCTTCTTAACGTTGGGCCACTGCGGCCAGGGGTTGCTCGCCGCACGCTTATCGGGTGCGGCCGGCAAGAACTCAAACTGACGCACACTGCGTGCGCCCTGGCGCACCGCGGTACCCACGCAGTCGTTGCCGGTATCGCCGCCGCCAATGACCACAACGTCCAGGCCGCGCGCGTTCACCGCGGGCTCACCGCCATCGAGCACCGAGACGGTCGAAGCCGTCAGGTAGTCCACGGCATACACCACGCCCGGGGCATCCACATTCGTAGCCAAAAGACCGCGGGGCGTACGAGCACCGGCAGCCACCACAACGGCGTCAAAACCATTGAGCTTGGCCGCCACCGCAGGGTTCGTAACGTCAGTACCCAGCTCAAAGACAATGCCCAGCTCGCGCATGAGCGCCACGCGGCGCTCGACCACGGACTTCTCGAGCTTCATGTTGGGAATGCCGTACATGAGCAGACCGCCTGGGCGGTCGTCGCGCTCAAACACCGTCACGCGGGCACCGCGACGCGCAAGTTCCCATGCAGCCACCAGGCCAGCCGGGCCGGAACCAACCACGGCGACCGATGGTGCGTCCTCCCCTGCCGGCTCAAAGCGACGCGGGCCGCCGTTTGCCCATTCGTGGTCGCTGATCGCGCGCTCGTTATCGTGAATCGTTGTGGGCTGGCCGTCGACCGAACCCAGGTTGCATGCAGCCTCGCACAGTGCCGGGCATACGCGGCTCGTAAACTCGGGCATGGGCGAGGTGAGCGACAGGCGCTCGGCCGCATCGTCCCAGCGACCGCGATACACCAGCTCGTTCCACTCGGGAATCAGGTTATGCAGCGGACAGCCACTCGGACGCGCCTTGCCAAAGCTCGCACCCATCTGGCAAAACGCCACGCCGCACATCATGCAGCGGCTCGCTTGGGCGCGGCGTGCATCGTCGTCGAGCTCCACATACAGCGGATCGAAATCGCGGCTGCGCTCCTCCACGGGGCGCAGCTCGTGGGTCACGCGATCGATATCAAGAAAAGCACCGGGCTTACCCATGGCACTTACGCCTCCTTCTTGGTCGAAGCAACAGAGCTGACAGCCACGGGCGCAGCACCGCCCGCGACATCAAAGCGAGCGACATCCGCGGCGCTCGCGCGGCCGGTCACGATGTCAAACGCCAACTCCTCGGCCTGCGCATGCGTCTTGCCCACGGCCTCGGCCGCAGCGACAATCGCCAGCACGCGCTCGTACTCGGTCGGAATGACCTTCACAAAGTGCTTGCTCATCGAGTCGAAGCTGTAGAGCAGCTTAATGCCGCGCGGGCTCTGTGTCGCGTCCACGTGCTCCTGGATGAGCGCGCGAATCTGTGCCAGCTCGCCAGCCGTCGGGGCCTTGAGTTCCACGCTCTCGTGGTTCACACGGGCCTCGAGCGTGCCGTACTGGTCAAAGACATAGGCCACGCCACCCGTCATACCGGCGGCGAAGTTCTGCCCGACCTCGCCCAAGATGAGCGCCAGGCCGCCCGTCATGTACTCGCAGCCATGGTTGCCGCAGCCCTCGACCACCACGGTGGCACCGGAGTTACGCACGCCAAAACGCTGTCCGGCAAGGCCGTTAATAAAGCCGCGGCCGCTCGTGGCACCAAAGAACGCCACGTTGCCCACGATGATGTTCTCGTCGAACTTGTAGGTCGCATGCGGGTTGGGGCGCACCGACACCTCGCCGCCCGAAAGGCCCTTGCCAAAGTAGTCGTTGGCGTCGCCGCACACGTTGAGCGTAATGCCGCGCGGCAGAAAGGCGCCAAAGCTCTGACCGGCCGAACCGTCGCAATCGATGGTGATGGAGCCGGCGGGCAGGCCCTCGGGATGCGCCTTGGTCACCGCATTGCCCAAGATGGTGCCCACGCAGCGGTTGACGTTGGCGATATCGGCGCGGAACCGAATCGGACGCAGGTGCGCACGGGCATCGGCCGTATAGGGCACGAACAATGTGGAGTCGAGCGTCTTGTCGAGCTCGCTGTCCGCAGCCATCTGCGGCAGGAAGTGGCGACCGTCGGCGCCCGGGATATGGGCACCGAACTCGCAGGTCGCGCTCGCCAGCACGGGCGACAGATCAAGCAGGTTGGCCTTGCGGTTGCCCGGTACCTCGATCTGGCGCAGGCACTCGGGATGGCCGACCATCTCGTCGACGGTGCGGAAGCCCAGGCTCGCCATGACCTCACGCAGCTGCTCGGCAACAAAGAGCATAAAGTGCTCAACGTGCTCGGGCTTGCCGCGGAAGCCGCGACGCAGGCGACAGTTTTGCGTGGCGATGCCGGCCGGGCAGGTATCCTGCTGGCAGTCGCGCTGCATGAGGCAGCCCATGGAGATGAGCGGCATGGTCGCAAAGCCAAACTCCTCGGCGCCCAGCAGGCAGGCGACGGCAACATCGGTGCCGTCCATGAGCTTGCCGTCGGCCTCGAGCACCACGCGGGAGCGCAGGCCGTTTTGCAGCAACGTCTGCTGAGCCTCGGCAAGGCCGAGCTCCAGCGGCAGGCCGGCGTGCCAAATGGAATCGCGCGCCGCGGCACCCGAGCCGCCATTGTGGCCGCTGATCAAGATCTTGTCGGCGGCACCCTTGGCCACACCGGTGGCGATGGTGCCGACGCCGGCCTCGCTGACCAGCTTGACCGACACGCGCGCACCGGGGTTGGCGTTCTTAAGATCAAAGATCAGCTCTGCCAGGTCCTCGATGGAGTAGATGTCGTGGTGCGGCGGAGGCGAGATCAGGCCGATGCCGGGCGTGGACTGACGGACCTCGGCGATCCAGGGGTAGACCTTCTTACCGGGCAGGTGGCCACCCTCGCCGGGCTTGGCGCCCTGGGCCATCTTGATCTGAATCTCGAAGGCGCTGCACAGGTAGCGGCTCGTTACGCCAAAGCGCGCACTTGCCACCTGCTTGATGGCGGAGTTCTTGGAGTCACCGTTAGCCAGCGGGGTCTCGCGACGCGGATCCTCGCCGCCCTCGCCCGAGTTAGAGCGTCCATGCAGGCGGTTCATGGCGATGGCCATGCACTCGTGCGCCTCTTTGCTGATAGAACCGTACGACATGGCACCGGTGTTAAAGCGGCGGACGATGTTGCGCGCGGGCTCCACCTCGTCGAGCGAAACCGGCGTGCGGCCGTTGGCATTAAAGTCGAGCAAGTCACGCAGGCGCACGGCACGGCCGGTGCGGTGCAGGCGGGCGCTGTACTCCTTAAAGGTGTCGTAGCTGTCCTCACGGCAGGCGGTCTGCAGCAAGTAGACAGTCTGCGGATCAATAAGGTGATCCTCGCCGCCGAGCGGGCGCCACTTGGTCAGACCCAGCGTGGGCAGCTGATCGGGAGCCGGGCTCTTAAGGATAGCGAGCGCGGCGTCGTAGCGCTCGTTTTGCTCGCGCTCAACGTCCTCGACACCCATACCGCCCACACGGCTCACCGTGCCGGCGAAGTACGCGTTGACGAACTCCGACGTAAAGCCCACGGCCTCGAAGATCTGCGCCGAATGGTAGCTCTGCACCGTGGAGATGCCCATCTTGGACATGATGGAAACGATGCCGGCGGTCGCAGCCTTATTGTAGTTGGCGATGCCCTGCTCGGCTGTCACGTCCAGATCGCCGTGCGCCGCCAGGTCGCGAATGCACGCATGCGCGTTGTACGGATAGATGCCGCTCGCGGAGTAGCCCACCAGCGCCGCAAAGTCGTGCGGAGACACGGCGTCGCCACACTCCACCACGATGTCGGCAAAGGTACGCACGCCGGCGCGGATCAGGTGGTTGTGCACGCAGCCCACGGCGAGCAGTGACGGCACGGGTACCTCGTCCGCTCCGGCGCGATCGCTCAACACCACGATGTTCACGCCGTCGCGGACCGCAGCCTCAACGTCCTCTGCAAGCTGCTTGAGCGCAGCCTGCAGCGCGCCCTCGCCGGCATCGCGGCGGTAAACGGCACGGAAACGGCGGGTCTTAAAGCCAACACGGTCAATCGCGCAAATGCGGTCGAACTCCTCCTCGCTCAGCAGTGGGCGCTCCAGACGCACCAGTTGGCAGGCCGTACGAGAGTCCTCGAGCAGGTTGCCGTGGTTGCCCAGGTAGAGCGTGGTCGAGGTGACCATATGCTCGCGCAGGGCGTCGATCGGCGGGTTCGTGACCTGGGCGAACAGTTGATAGAAGTAGTCAAAGAACGAGCGTGTCTTCTTGGACAGGCAGGCCAGCGGCGCATCGATACCCATCGAGGCGAGCGGGGCCTTGCCCTGCTGGGCCATGGGGCGCACGACCTCGTCAACATCATCCCAGTGATACCCGAGCTTAGCCATGCGCACGGCGGCGGGCACCTCGGCATCCTCGGCGGGCGTTGCCGCGGCGGGCTTGTCGAGCGCGTCAACGGTCAGCGTCTCCTCGGCAATCCAATCGCGGTAGGGCTTTTCCTTGGCATAGCGGGCGCGCAGCTCGTCATTGTAGATCACACGGCCGCGGGCAAAATCGACCTCGAGCATCTGGCCCGGTCCCAAACAACCGCTTGTCAGGATATTCTCGGGGCGCACCTCGATGGTGCCCACCTCGCTTGCCAGCATAAAGCGGCCGTCGCGCGTCACGTAGTAGCGAGCCGGGCGCAGGCCGTTGCGGTCGAGGGCGGCACCCAGCGTACGGCCGTCGGTAAAGGCGATGGCCGCCGGGCCGTCCCAGGGCTCCATGAGCATGGACTGGTAGGCATCGTAGGCGCGACGCTCCTCGCTCAGGTTGTCGTTGTGGTCCCACGGCTCGGGCAGCAACATGGACGCGGCACGCGTGAGCGGACGGCCGTTCATGACCAAAAACTCGAGCACATTATCCAGAATCGCGGAGTCGGAACCCTCGCGGTTGATGATGGGCATCACACGCTCAAGATCATGCTGCAGCACGGGGCTGTACAGGTTAGGTTCGCGGGCGCGAATCCAGTTGACGTTGCCCTTGAGGGTGTTGATCTCGCCGTTGTGGATAATAAAGCGGTTGGGATGTGCGCGCTCCCAGCTAGGCGTGGTGTTGGTGGAGTAGCGCGAGTGGACGAGCGCCACGGCCGTCTTGACGGCGGCGTCGTTGAGATCGATAAAGAAGCGGCGCATCTGCGTGGCGACCAGCATGCCCTTGTACACGATGGTGCGCGAGCTCATGGAGCACACATAGAAGATCTTGTCGCGCAGGGCAAACTCGGCGTCGGCCTTCTTTTCGATGGTGCGGCGGCACACGTACAGGCGACGCTCAAAGGCATCGCCGGCGGGCGTGTCGTCCGGACGGCCCAGGAAGGCCTGCAGGATGGTGGGCATGCAGGCGCGGGCCGTCTCGCCCAGATCGTGAGGGTCGACCGGCACCTCGCGCCAAAAGAGCAGCGGCACGCCGGCCTCGGCACAGCCTTCCTCAAACACGCGGCGGGCATCCTCTACGCCCTTGTCGTCCTGCGGGAAGAACAGCATGGCCACGCCATAGTCGCCCTCTGCCGGCAGAATCTGGCCGCACTTTTGAGCCTCTTTGCGGAAAAAGTGATGCGGAACCTGGAACAGGATGCCGGCGCCGTCGCCGGTATTCTTCTCGAGTCCCGTGCCACCGCGGTGCTCCAAGTTGACCAGAATGGACAGCGCATCGTCCAGAATCTGGTGGTGGCGCTCGCCGTTGATATCGGCAAGAGCGCCGATGCCACATGCATCGTGGTCGAATTCGGGGCGATAAAGGCCCTGCTGCTGAGCGGAATCTGCCTGCATCGCGATCCTCCCCTAGATATTTAGACAGTCAGTTGAATAGGCATACTAGAAGCATCGCCGGCCCATTGTGTTTCCCGCCCGTTTCGAAACAATTGCGTAACGCACACCCTACGAGTGGACACCGCCGACCTCAAGGGCAGCAACAAGGGCCCCAGGTTCGGCCTGTAAGCTCACCGCTTCAAACATCTCAATCTGTAACAGGAAGACCCAATTTCGACGACTAACTGTTACAGATTGAGATGTTCTCGAGAGACGGTTACGAATGTCTCAATCTGTAACACAAGGGGCCGGTTTTGGCGGTCAGCTGTTACGGATCGAGATTTTCCATAGGACCATTTCTTCCTGTCTCGATCTGTAACACCTAGGCCCAATTTCCATCCCTAGTTGTTACAGATCAAGACATTTCGGCAACCCCCTTTTACCATCCTATTCAAATACAACAATTTTGTTAGTCATGGTCAGATTTAGAGCCTAAAACGGGTATCCTTTGCGGCGTCAAACAAACGGCACGCAGGAGTGCACCATGATCGACCATCTCAAACATCACTTTGGCTCCCCGCGCACCGGCGGCCACGGCGGACTCGACATCGCACGGCATATCGGCCCCGGGCTGCTCGTGACCGTCGGCTTTATCGACCCGGGCAATTGGGCCTCCAATATGGCCGCCGGCTCGCAGTTTGGCTACGCGCTGCTGTGGATCGTCACGCTGTCCACGATCATGCTCATCGTGCTGCAACACAACGCGGCTCACTTGGGCATCGCCACGGGCATGTGTCTTGCCGAGGCCACGACGCGCCACCTGCCCCGCCTCGTCGGGCGTGCGATACTCGGCAGCGCGTATCTAGCCACGGTCGCCACCGCCATGGCCGAAGTCCTGGGCGGTGCGATCGCACTTCAAATGCTCTTTGGCCTGCCCGTACGTGCCGGCTGCATCATCGTGGCGGCGGCATCGATTGCCATGCTCATGACAAGCTCCTACAAACGCGCCGAACGCTGGATCATCGCCTTCGTGGGCGTGGTGGGACTTTCGTTTTTAGCCGAGCTTCTGCTGGTCAAGGTCGACTGGCCGCAAGCCGCCACAAGCTGGATCACACCCAGTATGCCCACCGGCTCAGTCGCGATTATCGTAAGTGTCCTAGGCGCGGTCGTTATGCCCCACAACCTCTTCCTGCACTCCGAGGTCATCCAATCCATGCACTTCGAAGGCCAAGGCGAGCAGGTTATCGAAGAACGCCTGCACTACGAGCTCTTCGACACGCTCTTTTCGATGGGTGTGGGCTGGGCAATCAACTCGGCCATGGTCATCCTGGCCGCAACGACCTTCTTTGCGCACGGCATTGTCGTAGACGACCTCGCCGTCGCAGCGGCCACGCTCTCCCCCATTCTGGGCCCGGCAAGCTCGACCATCTTTGCGGTGGCACTGCTGTTTGCGGGCATATCGAGTAGCGTGACGGCGGGCATGGCGGCGGGCACCATCACCGCGGGCATATTCGACGAGGAATACGACATCCACGACCGACATTCCTCGATCGGAGTGGCGGCCTGTTTCGTCGGCGCAGTGGCGGCGTGCCTGATCGTCCCGAATCCTTTTGAGGGTCTCATTTGGAGTCAGGCACTGTTGTCGCTTCAGCTGCCGATTACGGTCTTTGTGCTCATACGACTCACCAGCTCGCCCCGCGTCATGGGCAAATACGCCAACTCGCGCCCGCTCAACGCGTTGCTCGTAGGGATCGGTGTCATCGTGACGATTCTCGACATCGTGCTGCTAACGGGGATGTAATGGGATGGCGTGACTGTCCAGATATAACGTCTCAATCTGTAACACGTGAGGCCGTTTTGAGCCCTTAGATGTTACAGATTGAGATTTTCTGAGAGATAGTTTCAGTTTGTCTCGATCTGTAACAAGTGGACCCAATTTCCGCGCCCAGATGTTACAGATCGAGATATTTCTTCAGCCCCAACCTTTTGTCTCGATCTGTAACAAGTAGAGGGGGTTTACGTGCCTAAATGTTATAGATTGAGATTTTGAGAATGATGGTTTTGGTTTGTCTCGTTCTGTAACAGGAAGACCCGTTTTGAGCCGTTAGATGTTGCAGGTTAAGACAAAAGGTCGCCCGGACTCACAACAGACAGGATCGGCTAATAGCAGCCGTGATCCCTCGGGGACGGAGGAAAAGGGCCCCGGCCGGGATATCCGACCGGGGCCCTTGGACAGAGCTATATGTTGCTGCAAGTCGTGTGTCTACGAGCTACTCCTCGACGAGCTCAAACTGATCGGGACCGACGCCACACACCGGGCACACGTAATCCTCGGGCAGCTCGGGCGTGTCGACCTCTACCTCGTAACCGCAAACGGTGCACACGAACTTGTACGTCTTCTTTTCCTCGGCCATGATGTTCTCCTCTCGAACGTGGCTGCTGGTGTACTTTGCTTAATTAGTATATATTCTTAATAATATAGTGCAAGCGGTTTTACCGCATTTCTACCCTTGGTACGAAGACGCCTTGGGCGGCGTCTTGCCCTTCAGGACCTTATGGTAGTAATCGTAGGTGAGCGGCGTCTCGTCGCTCAGGCGCTCGGCATCCTCGACCTCGCCGATAAACAGTAGATGCGTGCCCACATCCACTGTGTCGATCAAACGGCAGCTAAACAAGGCCGCCGCATGCTCGGGAACATAGGGCATGCCCAGTGCGGTCTCGCGCGTCTCGTACTTGGCAAATTTGTCATAGTTGCTGCTGGTACGGAATCCAAAGTTACCAATGTAGGGCATATCGGCCGTCTGATCGATCACGGTCAGCGCAAAGGCCTTGGCAGACGAGATAACGCTAGACGTGACATTTTCCTTGTTCACGGCAACCGAAATGCGCGGCGGCGTGGACGTCACCTGCACCGCGGTGTTGATAATGCAGCCGGCGCGCGACCCATCTGCCGCGGCACTCACCACATACAGCCCGCACGGCATCGTAAAGAACGCAGTTTTATCCAAAACGATCACTCCCCTAACTCGGAATTGAGCCTTGCAGACGTATATACCCACAATGAGACCTATGTGTCAGAACGGTAAGAAAAATGAGCCACACGCAGTTGCGGTGAAAAAGTCCCTGTTTAAGCCTGGATACCCAACAAACAGGAACTATTCCACCGCAACTTGCGAGGAGCAGACCGGGAGTACGACAACAGTGATGGATGAACATCCCCGCCCGCCCGGATATCAACCCTTAGCGATTACGCTCCTTAAGCGCGCGATCGATTTCGCGCTGAACGTCACGTTTGGCCATGTCCTCGCGTTTGTCGTAGAGCTTTTTGCCACGGCCCAGGCCCAACAGCAGCTTAACGCGACCATCGGCATTAAAGTAGAGCTCGAGCGGCACCAGTGCATAGCCGCGGTTGCGTAGTTTGCCGTCAAGAAAATCAATCTCCTTGCGATGCAGCAGCAGACGGCGCCGGCGATCGGGATCACGGTTCCACACGCCACCGTGACTATAGGGATGGATGTGCAAACCCACCAGCCAGCACTCGCCGCCGCGAATCAGCGCAAAAGTATCGGTAATCTGACAGGCGCGCTCGCGAATCGACTTGACCTCGGTACCGCTCAACTCAATGCCGCATTCGAATGTCTCGTCGATAAAGTATTCGTGATGCGCCGAACGATTCTTAGAGATGAGCTTGCGCTCGCGCTTACTGGGCATCGCCGGCCTCCTCGGCGTCATCGGCTTTCCCGCTCGCGGCCTCGCGTTTGGCCTTGCGCTCGGCGTTGAGCTCGGCATCGCTTTCGCGCACCAGCTTAATGATCGCCGCGCATGCCTCCTCGCCCACCAGGTCGCGGGCACGGACCGTCAGGCGTGTAGCCTCCTGCTTGTCACCGTCGCCCGCAGCGTCGGTCGCACACATAATCAGACAAATGGCAATCTCGGCCGAAGGCGAGGTCGGTACGCCCTGCAACGCCAGCTCGCCCATCACATGCTCATCACTCTCGTCGGCGGCATCCGGATAGGTGGCATGGATCTTGCTGAGCAAGCGCGTCGTATGTGAATCGCCAGGGGCCAAGCGCAGCGCCAGACGTGCGCAACCCACGGCCGCCGAGACGTTCTCGGTCTCGGGCTCCAAAAAGTACTGGCCCAAGTTGGCGTAGGCGCGGGCGGCGCACCTGCCGTCACTCGCACGCTCCAGCACCGAAAACGAAAGCGAAGCCCACTCCTGCTTGTCCTCGAGCGCACGGAACAGCTCGGCCAGATCCAGTCGGTAGTTGCAGTTCATGGGGTCCCAGCGCACGGCCTGCATCAAGGCATTGCGGGCGCTCACATAATCCTGCTGACGGATGTAGGCAAACGCCATGTCGGAGTACAGGCGATCAAAGGGCACCTCGACCTGCACCAGCTCGCGTGGATCCTTTTCCACGCGGCGGTAGGCCAGGCGCTCAAACTTGCTATCGAAGCTAAAGTACTGGCGGTTCTCCTCCGTTTTGCACTCGGCATCGATATACTCCTCGGCGAGCTCCACCAAACGCTCCAGCAGCGGCGTCGCCGTGGCCAGGTCTCCCTGCGCCAGGTAATTCTCGGCATACGTAATGTCTTGTAGGCTGATGGGCAGGTCCATGGCAACTCCTCGGTCCAGGTGAAACGCGGCTCATTCCACACATGCGGTGTATACACAAAACCCGGGTCTCTTGCGAGGCCCGGGCATTCAATTTGTGGTAGCCCGTACCAGATTCGAACTGGTGATCTCCGCCTTGAGAGGGCGGCGTCCTAAACCGCTAGACGAACGGGCCATATGTAGCAAATGCAATGGCTGGGATGGAGGGAGTCGAACCCCCATTGACGGAACCAGAATCCGCTGTCCTGCCATTAGACGACATCCCAATGATTGCATCGCTGCGCTCGGCTGTGCCTTTGCGCAAGAAAGAAATATACGGGAAGTCGCTCCGTGACGCAAGCCCCAATTTTGACTTTTTTAAAATTCGGTCAAATTGGCCTAATTTCGTCCAACCCGTGAAGGACCTGTGATGCCGACCGCTGTACACGAAGGGCAAAACGCCGCGAGCGGTAGCCCTCAACCGTTGGCAGATACTAACGCGAAAACGATAGCACCAGGCAACACAATCGAAGTATCTTTTGATCATGCGGACGTCATGGCATGCGGCGCTCCCCAACCTCAAGCGCATCCAGGCAAGCCTCGTCGAGCTGTCCGGCATGCCGACCGTCATATCCGAGAAGAACCTGGAGCGGCGGCAGCGCGAGCGCCTGCAGCGGCAACGAATTCCGTTTATCTGCCCCGGCATTCAGGCATACCTGCCCTTTATGGACGAAGAGTACTGGAGCGACACGCCCGACAAGCACGTAAAGATCTACGACCCACATGAATGGGCGCAGCTGAAGGACTGACTGGGGCAGGCCCGCCCTGGAGTAGGCCCGCCGGCAGAAAGCGCATCCCAGATTTCAAGCTCAAACTGGTCCCCACTTTCCCGTCGAGCCCTCAACCGGAAACCGTGTCCCAGAATCAGCACTCAAAATGGGACGCACTTTCCGAAGTCGCTACAGCAACGCCTCGGTCCAAGCCGCTTCCCTAAAGCCGGGAATCGCAAAGCCGTCGCCCACCAGCAGCGGGCGCTTAACCAGCATGCCGTCAGTCGCCAGCAGCTCGCAGCATTCCTGGTCCGTCATACCCGCATCCAGGCGCGCTTTCAGACCAAGCTCTCGATATTTCATGCCCGACGAGTTAAAGAAGCGTCGCACCGGCAGCCCCGAACGAGCAATCCAGGTTGCAAGTTCCTCAGCCGAAGGATTGTCTGTAACAATATCGCGATCGACGTACTCAACCCCATGCTCGTCCAACCAGGCCTTGGCCTTTTTACACGTCGAGCATTTGGGGTATTCAACAAACAGCACTGCCATGGGGATTCCCTTCTTAGAAAAGACAAGTGTCTGGCAAACAGCGCATCGATGGCCATCTGCGACCGATGCCGATATTGTAACCAGCGCCGACGTACAGGCGGTCGCGATTTTCCATCTTGAGGTTAGCGCCTCGCATGGGCGCCAATGGGACAGGTCGCGCGCTGAACCAGCGCGGCGGCCAACAGCACCAACAGCATGGCGACAACGTAACCCGCGGCATCGAAGCCCAGGTCGATCATGTCGAAATGACGACCAGGAACAAAGATCTTGTGCACTTGGTCACCGACAGAGCAGACGGCGCAAAAGAGCAGAGCGAGTACGTACCGGAATCGCGCGCATGGCAGGCACTCGCCCAGGCATGCCACTGTCGCCGAAGCAAACAGTCCTACAAAGAAGAACTCAACGGTATGTGCGACGCGACGAATGTTGGCACCCATCCACAGACGAACGGGCGCAAGCGGGTCGGGATGAACAGTGGCAGTCGTTGAATCCGTGCCCTCGACGGCATCCCCCGCCTGGAACTCCTGCGTGGCGTCGGGCCGCACGTCCGCGGCCCGTCCTTCCACCGCACGCGCGGTGGACTCGCTGAGCGACGACGTCTGCTCCACGTTTTGCTCCGTCAGCATCCAAATACTTGCCAGCGTCACGACCAGCAGGGCAATCGAAATCCATCCGACCATGTGCTTCACACGCGCCAAGGGCCAACCTCCGTCATTTTTTGAGCAGCAGCGAGTGTACCCCCAAATGCAGTTGTCGCCGTAGCGAAATCCAAAATGTTCGAATCGGGGCGCCAAAGGACCGTGGCGCCCCTACTCCATCTCGCGCATCCAGCGATCGAACGTCCCCACGCACACGCCTAGCCGCTTTGCCGCCTGACTCCGCGTGATATCACCCGCCTCGTAGGCATCGCGTACCAGCTCGAATTGCGGGGGACAGGGCTTGCGGGGCCGGCCAAAGCGCACGCCGCGCGCTCGCGCCGCCGCAATGCCCTCGGCTTGGCGCCGGTGGATGTTCTCGCGCTCCACCTGCGCCACATAGCTCAGCAGCTGCAAAACAATATCGGCAATCAACGTACTCGTCACGTCCGACCCACCACAGTCTCTGGCGCGCGTGTCGAGCAATGGCATGTCCAGCACCACGATGGCGGCACCGAGCTCTTTGGTTATGCACCGCCATTCCTCGAGGATCTCGCTGTAGTTACGGCCCAGCCGATCAATGGAAAGTACCACCAGCACATCGCCGGAATCCAACGCGCACAGCAGCTCGCGATACCGCGGTCGATCGAAGTCCTTGCCACTCGCATGGTCGGCAAAGATATTCGCCGGTTCCACGCCATAGGCGCCCAGCGCATCCAGCTGCCGATTCAGATTTTGATCACGCGAGCTCACCCGCGCATACCCGTACACCGTTGTCATCTCATCCCCGCTCTCTCGTAAACCTCCCAAAAAGGGACAGGTTTATTTTGGTAGGTTTTATCTCCCCTGCAGCAGGCGGAAGACGCAAGCGCGCGAGCGGCAAGACGATTGAACCGCCACGAAAAAGGCAGCCCCAAAAGACCGCCCCGTTCTCTATCAATCATCAAATTCCGGCTAATGAATAAGCCTGAAATCCAAGTGCCCGCGGGTCGTGTTGACACGCGAGACCTCGATGATCACGCGTTGCCCCAACTCAAAACGGCGCCCCGTGTCGGCACCCGTCAACGTGAGCGCGTCCTCGTCAAACTCGAACCACTCGCTTCCCAAGCTCTTAATCGAGACCAAGCCCTCGACCTGTGTCAGGTCGAGGCGCACAAAGAGGCCCATGCTGCTGACCCACGAAATGGTTCCGGCATAGCGCTCGCCCAGACGATCCTCGTAATACTGGGCAATCTTGATCTTTTGCGTCGCATGGCTGGCGGCGTCGGCCGCACGCTCGGCATCGCTGCATGCACGGCAAATCTGCGGCAAGATGCGCGGCAGCGACTCGCGACCCTTGCCGATCAGCCGCGGCGTGCGCGCCAAGGCATCCTTGCCGCCCAGCTGCTCATACGCCAGTTGCAATTTGAGCACGCGATGGACAACAAGGTCCGGATAGCGTCGGATAGGGCTCGTAAAGTGGCAGTAGCACGGCGCGGCGAGCGCAAAGTGGCCCTCGTTGCGCGGCTTGTACAGCGCGCGCTGCATACTGCGCAATAGCAACGTGTTGACAAGCGGGGCATTTGCCGTGCCAGCGGCAGCGTCAACCGCCGCCTGCAGCTCATCGGGACTTCCCAGGGCAATGCCGGCCGCGCGGCGATCGTCGATGATACCCAGCTGCGCCAGCGTCACAGCGGCCCCGTGCAAGCTGTCGGGGCTGGGATCCTCATGCACGCGATAGCATGCCTCAATATCGCGGTCTGCCAGCCACTCGGCAACGCACTCGTTGGCAAGCAGCATAGCTTCCTCGATGAGCGACGTGGCACACGAGCGCTCGCGGGCCACGATCTGCACGGGAACGCCGTCCTCGTCCAGCAAAGCGCGAATCTCCGCCGTGTCAAAGTCGACCGAGCCGCGCGCACGGCGAATGCGACGGCGTCGCTCGGCAAGCTCGTTGGCAGCAACTAGGAAATCGCTCAGATCCACGTCGTAGTCGCGGGCAGTCTCTTCGCAAGTCAAACCGCGCTCAAGCGCCTCCTCGCGCGACGCCTCGGCTGCAGCAACATCCTCGGCGGCACCTTCCAACACGGAGTACTCCACCGCACCGGCACGCACCAGCAATGCCTCGGCACCGTCATAGTCCATACGCACGCGCGAGCGAATCACACTGGGATACGGATCGTAGTGGCGGACGTGCCCCTGCGCATCGAGCTCGATGTCGACGGTAAACGCCAGGCGATCCTCGTCGGGGCGCAAGGAACACAGGTCATTCGACAGGCGCTCGGGCAACATGGGAAGCACGCGATCGGCAAGGTACACCGACGTCGTGCGATGGCGAGCCTCTAGGTCGATGTGTCCATCCCAGGCCACATAATGCGATACATCGGCGATATGGACACCCAGCTTGTAGCCGCCCTGCGTCGTGCGCTCCAAAGAGATGGCGTCGTCAAAGTCGCGCGCGTCGACCGGATCAATCGTGATGATAAAACGGTCGCGCAGATCACGGCGAAGTGGGTCCTTAAGAGCTGTCGCCACGTCGAGCGATAGCTCCTCGGCCTCGGCAAGGGCGGTCTCGGGATAACTATCGGTATAGCCGTAACGAGCCATGACATATTGAACGCCCAAGTCGGGTGCATCGTCGCCGCCAATGCGGCGTTCAAGAGTCACGGTGCCCGATTCCAAGCGTGTCGGATAGCTCAAAATGCGTGCGACGACTGCATCGCCCGGATGCACGCCCAAACGCTCCGCCGAAGTATCCTCGGGCAAAATAAAGAAATCGGCCTTGAGACGCGAATCAAGCGGCTCGATCACACCGAGGGGGCCTGCCGTCTGATACGTGCCCACCACGCTTATGGCCGCGCGCTCGACAACGCCCTCGATCACGGCACGGCGATCGCCGCGCGGTCCGGTCTTAATGCTCACGGCCACGATGTCGCCGTCCATAATCTCGCGCTTGCCGCGACCCATAACCTTATAGTCGCCATTATCGGTGACAACATAGGCGCTATGCTCATGGAGCTGCACGCGGCCCGTCAGGCTGGGACGCCGCTCGCTGCGCACCGGCGCGCGCTTGTTGCGAGCGCTACGCTTATGTTTGTTATTGCGCCCCATGGCGCCTCCTTACTATCTGTTGCGGGGCCCGCAGGCGCATCCGCATCATGTCAAAACACTGTGCAGGCCTAAACCGCACGCATCAAAGAGTCTACCCAATCAACAACAGGGCACGCACCTCGCGTCATGATCCCTATGTGACGGAGAAAATCGAATTATCGAGACAAGCCGAACTGCCGGTGAGTCCTTTTCCTCCGTCGCACGGGATCAAAAAACGGGCCGCCCCAGAGCGGGACGGCCCGTTAGCAAAACTAATTCCAGCTGTGTCTACACGCGCAGGTAGCGACGCATGGCAATGGCGGAACCAAAGAGACCGATGATCACGCCGACCAGGATCAGTGCGGCATACGTCACCAGGTAGTATTGCATCGGCAGCGCAAACGACATCCAGCCAATGCTCTCCTGAAGACGCGGAACCAACAGGTTGCGAAGCAGCTCCAAAACACCGATGGAAAGCAGCGAGCCCAAAACGGCCTGCAGCACGCCCTCGGTGATAAACGGACCGCGAATAAAGCCATTGCTGGCGCCCACCAGGCGCATGATAGCAATCTCACGGCGGCGAGCCGTAATCGACAGGCGAATCGTGTTGTTGATAAAGATGAACGCGATAAACGTCAGCAAACCAACAAGCACAACGGCAGCGATGCGGATGTAGTTCGTCACCTGGAACAGGCGGCTCACTTCCTCCTGACCGTACAGAACGCTCGCGTCAACGTCACCGTCATCCGCGATCTTCTGGAAATCGGAGTTCTTCTTGAGCTTCTTGGCCGTGCTCTCGACCTGGGACGGATCGTCCATCTCGATCGCGAACGAAGCAGGCAGCGGATTCTGGCCGTCAAGTGCGCTCAGAGTGGCGTCGGCGTTACCCGACATCTTGCTCGTGTACTCGGCCAGCGCGTCGTCCTTGTCCTTATAGGTCACGGACTTAACGTTGTTCCACGTCTTGAGCTCACTCTCGAAAGCCTGGACGTCGGCCTGGTCGGCGTCATCGCTAATAAACGCGTTGATAACAACCTGGTCCTCAACGGTGCCGATCACGGAGTTCAGCATCGCGGAACCCATGATGAACAGGCCGATGATAAACAGCGAAAGAAAAATCGTGATGACGGCGCCGAGCGAGGTGGTCCAGTTACGGAAGAAGTGGCTCATTGCCTCTTTGAGCGAATAGCCCACGTTAGTTGGTGCCATAGTTGCCGTAACCTCCCCTCTCCTGGTCGCGGATTACGTGGCCGCCCTCGAGGGCGATCACGCGACGATGCATACTATCGACCATCTCGCGATCGTGGGTAGCCACGATCACGGTCGTACCGGTGCGGTTAATGCGCTCGAGCAGCTTCATGATGCCGAGCGAAATTGCCGGGTCGAGGTTGCCCGTTGGCTCGTCGCAAATCAGCAGCGGCGGACGGTTGACCATGGCGCGGGCGACGGCCACGCGCTGTTGCTCGCCGCCGGAAAGCTGATCGGGCAGCGAGTCCATCTGATCGGCCAAACCGACCAGACGCAGTACCTCGGGCACCTGGCTGCGAATGACGCCCTTGGGCTTGCCTATGCACTGCAGGGCAAACGCCACGTTTTCATAGGCGGTCTTTTGCGGCAGAAGCTTAAAGTCCTGGAACACGGCGCCAATCTGGCGGCGCAGGAAGGGAACCTTGCGGTTCTTGATTTTCATGAGATCCTGACCGGCGACCAAAATGCGACCGCTCGTAGGCCTGACATCACGGTTGAGCGTGGAAAGCAGCGTGGTCTTACCCGATCCGGAATGACCGACCAAGAAGACGAACTCACCCGGATAGATCTCGATGTTGATGTCGTCGAGTGCGGGCTTGTTGG
Organism: Collinsella sp. LCP19S3_A6; assembly: GCF_052122015.1. NCBI lineage: Bacteria > Bacillati > Actinomycetota > Coriobacteriia > Coriobacteriales > Coriobacteriaceae > Collinsella > Collinsella sp. LCP19S3_A6. The sequence goes on along the minus strand of NZ_JBQKDD010000002.1, from coordinate 67,966 downwards.
GCTGTGCCGGGTAGATCTTGGTGACATGCTCCATCAGAATGACGGGCTCGACACCGGCCTGCTTGGCCATCTTCTTGCGACTTGCCTGCGGATCGATAGGCGCGAACACCGACGTAAAATCGGGGTTGTTGAGCGCATTGTCAAGACTTGCGACCTCGGCAGCCTGATCATTCTCGACCATGGGCGCAGCGGGCTGCGTAGGATCGGGAATGCCGGCAAAGAGGCCGGACTGCGCCGGCTGCGGCGCGGGCGTAGCAGGAACCATGGGATCGGGAATGCCCGCCATGGTCGGCTGAGGCTCGGCTGACGTCTGAGGCTGGTTCACGCGAGCAGTCACCTTTTGGACGGGCTCAAAGCCCGCAGCGGCAGAAAGCTCGGCATCGCTGGTGGGATTGTAGGCAAAGGGATCGGATGCCGGCCGTGCCTGATCTGCCGGCTGTGCGGGGGCCTGGGCAATATGCTGGCCCTCTGAATCCGGAGTGGCGAAACGTGTGCCCGGGACACCTTGCCGTGTCTTGGGGGCCTCATCGCCCGCACCGGAGGTACGGAAGTGGTTACCCACTGGTGCTCCTTATCATCGTGCGTTTAAACTACATGAGCGCTTTGTATTTTAGCAGCATTAGCTTCGCTGCACATAAGAAGCATGGCAGGGTTTTGGTCTCACCGGCCGCGCACAGGGCTACCTCCCAAATCGTCCTCGGACATGTCGGAGTCCCCGCTGCGCGCTTCGCGCTGCGGGGACTCCTCCGTCCTGCGGAAAGATTTGGGAGGTAGCCCTGTGCGCGGCCTGCGGCTACTAAGGAGTCGCCGCGTTTTTCTTGGGGTGCTGCATATACAAAATTGGAAGGGCTGAGTTGCACTTTGCTGATATGGGCCCGCTTCCCGGAGGAAGCCCTTGTTTGGTGCGGGCCCGATTTGTTTGTTACCGACAAAAAACAGGGGCGCCCTCTTTGGGGGCGCCCCTGTTCTGGCTTGCATACGGTTGCTAAAGCGATACTTTGCCTCGTCTTGCCCTAGGCCAAGAACTCCTTGGTGGTTGCCACGATGTTGGCGGCATCCAGGCCGTACTTGTGCAGGAGCTCGGCGCCCGGACCGGACTCGCCAAAGGTGTCGTTGACGCCAATCTTCTTGAGCGGCGTCGGGCACTGAGCGCAGAGCACGTCGGCAACGGCGCTGCCCAGGCCACCGATCACGGAGTGCTCCTCGACGGTCACGACGTGGCCGGTCTTGGCGGCGCTCTTGACGATCAGATCGGCGTCGATGGGCTTAATGGTGTGCATGTTGATGACCTCGGCGTCGATGCCCTCGGCAGCGAGCTGCTCGGCAGCATCGAGAGCCTCGCCAACCATCAGGCCGCAGGCGATGATGGTCACATCGGCGCCCTCACGCATGACGATGCCGCGGCCCAGCTCGAACTTGTAGGTCTCGGGGTCGTTGATGACCGGCGAGGCCAAACGGGCAAAGCGCATGTACACGGGGCCGTCGCACTCGTAGGCGGCGCGGACCACGGCGCGGGCCTCCACGTCGTCGGCCGGGACAATCACGGTCATGCCAGGGATAACACGCATAAGGGCGATATCCTCGCAGCACTGGTGCGTGGCACCGTCCTCGCCCACCGAAATACCGGCGTGCGTGGCGCCGATCTTGACGTTGAGGTGCGGATAGCCGATGGAGTTACGGACCTGCTCAAAAGCGCGGCCGGCGGCAAACATGGCAAAGGTGCTCGCGAAGGCAGTACGACCGGTGGTCGCGATACCGGCGGCGACACCCATCAGGTTGCTCTCGGCAATGCCCACATCGAAGAAGCGGTCGGGGCAGGCGGCCTTAAACTTACCGGTCTGCGTGGCGGCAGCCAGGTCGGCGTCGAGGACCACAAAGTCGTCGTGCTCGGCAGCGAGCTCAACGAGGGCCTCGCCGTAGCTTACGCGCGTGGCGATTTTCTTGACGTCTGCCATCCTAGAGCTCCTCTCCGGCGGCCGTGAGCTCTGCCATGGCCTGCTCAAACTGTTCATCGTTGGGGGCCTTGCCGTGCCAACCAACCTGGTTCTCCATAAAGGAAACGCCCTTGCCCTTCATGGTCTCGGCGATAATGGCGGTAGGCTGACCCTTGGTGGCGCGAGCCTCGGCAAAGGCGGCGCGAATCTGACCGAAGTCGTTGCCGTCGGCGAGCTCCACCACGTGGAACTTAAAGGCGCGGAACTTGTCGGCGAGCGGCATGGGATCGTTGACCTCCTCGACGGGACCGTCAATCTGCAGACCGTTGTGGTCAACGATCACGCAGAGGTTGTCGAGCTGCTGATTGCCGGCAAACATGGCGGCCTCCCAGACCTGGCCCTCCTCGCTCTCGCCGTCGCCCAGCAGGGCGTACGTGCGGTAAGTATCGCCCCAGTGCTTGGCGGCGACGGCCATGCCCACGGCGGCGGAGATGCCCTGGCCCAGCGAGCCGGTGGACATGTCGACGCCCGGGGTGTCGTTCATGTTGGGGTGGCCCTGCAGGTGGCTGCCGATATGGCGCAGCGTCTCGAGGTCCTCCTTGGGGAAGAATCCGCGCTCGGCGAGCACGGCGTACAGACCCGGAGCGCAATGGCCCTTGGAGAGCACAAAGCGGTCGCGGTCGGCCTTGCGAGGATCGGCCGGGTCGACATTCATTTCCTCAAAGTACAGATAAGTCATGATGTCGGCAGAGCCGAGCGAACCGCCCGGATGGCCGGACTTGGCAGCGTGCACGCCGGTGACGATGCCCTTCCTTACCTCGTTGGCAACCTTTTTGAGCTCTTCGTCGCTCATTGTGCCTTCCTTTCATCCTCTTTAGACAAGATGCGCACGGCGCAGAAGGTAATCCCAACCCAGCCGCAATGCACGTGCGCCATTCATTATGCTGGAAACTGAAGGCTTTACCAGAGTTTTTATCATTATTTGAATAATTTAGCTGGCAGACCCGCTGATGAATCGGTTTATCAATGTGAACGTCTTTTGGATGGAGCGCAGTCTGCCCTACGCGTTAATGTCCTTGAACCCCTCGCCGAAGGCTTCCGTAACGTCGGCGACCGTCACGATAGCTTGAGGATCGCGCTCACGCACGATGGTCTTAAGTGTATTGAGCTCGCGGCGGCTAACGATCACCATAATCACCGGCTTCTCCGCGCCCGAATACATGCCGGTCGCCTTAAATTTAGTGCAGCCGCGACCCAGGCCATACATGATATCGGCCGCGATATCGGGGAAATTCTCCGAGATGATGAGCACCATACGGCGCTTGTTGCCGCCATCGACCACAGCGTCGATCACATAGCCGCTAATTACCATCGAAAGCCCTGCATACAGCGCGTTCTCCAGAGAGAAGACGGGGGCCGATGCCGCGCATACGGCGACATCGATCGCCATGACGGTCGAACCCACCGGCAGCGAGGTATTACGCGAGATAATCTGGCCGATGGTGTCGGAGCCGCCGGTGTTGGCGCCGGCGCGTAACACCATGCCGTAACCAATGCCCGTGATAATGCCGCCCCACATAGCGGGAAGCATCAGGTCCGCATCTGCCAGAGGCGCTACAAACGGGGCAAACAGGTCGGTAAAGAAGCCCAGTAGCACAAAGCCTGTCGCCGTCTGTACCACATAGAACATGCCGCCCTCGCGCATGACGACCAGCAACAGCAAGGCATTCATCACGATGGTTTGGATACCGACGGGCAGCGACACGCCCCGCGCGGCACCGACCGCCTGGATAATAGTCGCAAGGCCCGTAACGCCACCGGCGGCAAGACCGTTGGGAATCAAAAACAGGTCGGTCGCGATGGCCGCCAAAGCGCACCCAAGCATGATCTGGGGCAGATCGCGGAAGAAGTTCATTGAAAGAATGCGCTTGATATCCAGACGATATGCCATGCTACCTCCCTCAAAAAAGCGCACCCCATTGGGTGCGCTTTGAACTTATTGCCGTATTCGATTCTACCGATTCGCCGAGGAAAAACCACCCCGCGGCGGGTTTGCTCTGGATATAAAACCGCCCTGGTCAGAGTTTAGTGTCGGTCCGAGACTCACCCGGGGCTTAAGCGGACGGAGACTCCGCATCAGCATTGCCGGTAGCCCAGCGATGGTAGCCGATCACAAACGGATCCAAGTCGCCATCGTCGAGAACGGCCTCGACGTTGCTGGTCTCCACGCCCGAGCGCAGGTCCTTGACCATCTGATACGGATAGAGCACGTAGCTGCGGATCTGGTTGCCAAAGCCAATCGTGGTCTTGGGACCGCGGATCTCGTCGAGCGCCTCGGCGCGCTTCTCGAGCTCAATCTCGTACAGGCGGGCCTTGAGAATCTGCATACACGCGGCCTTGTTCTGAATCTGGCTGCGCTCATTTTGGCAGGTCACTACAATGCCGCTGGGAAAATGCGTCACGCGCACGGCGGAGTCGGTGGTGTTGACGCCCTGGCCGCCCGGGCCGCTTGCGTGGTACACGTCGACGCGGATATCGTCGGGGTTGATCTCGATATCGATATCGTCGGGCAGCACCGGAATGACCTCGACGCCGGCAAACGTAGTCTGTCGACGCTTCTTGTCATCGGTGGGGCTAATGCGCACCAAACGGTGAACGCCGGCCTCGGCACGAAGCATACCGAAGGCATCCTTGCCCTCAACGGTAAAGGTCGCGCGATCAATGCCAATGACCTCGGCAGCGGGGCAATCGTTGATGGTGACCTTCCAGCCGCGGCGTTGGCAGTACTTCATGTACATCTTAAAGAGCATGAAGGTCCAGTCCTGCGCCTCCAAGCCGCCCTGTCCGGGCTTGATGGTCACAATCGCGTCACCGTGATCGAACTCGCCGGTAAACCAGCTCGAAAGTTCGAGCTCATCGATGGCGCGCGCCAGACGATCAGCCGTGGCGGCAGCCTCCTCACGCAGTGCAGCGGCATCGGGGTCATCGCCCATTTCCTCGGCAAGTTCCAGCGCCGCGCGGGCGTCGGAGAGCTCGCCGCGCGCGGTATCCACGGCGGCGATATCCTCCTTGGCGCGCGCAATCTCTTCCATCGTGGCGCGAGCGGCATCGGCGTCGTCCCAAAAGCCGGGAGCGACGCTCTTGGCCTCAAGCTCGGTCACGTGGGTGCGCTTCTCGTCCAAATGAAGATACGACTCGACCTCGCCGAGCCGGTCCGCAAACGCGTCCAACTCGGCGGGCGTTACCTCTAAAGCATCCGCCATTAACGATTCCTGCCGTGGCAGTACTTGAACTTCTTGCCGCTGCCGCAAGGGCACGGTTCGTTGCGACCCACGTTGACATACGGGTCGTCGCTCTCGGACTTGCGGTAGGTGGTCACCTTAGCGCCGTTGTTGACAGCTGCCGGTCCGCCCTGGACGGCCGTGCGAGCCTGTGCCCGTGCCTCCTTGCGCAGGACCGAGTTGCCGTTGTCGCCATCGACGTCGGCGGGGCCGGAGAAGCGCGCACCCTCGAGCGCGGGGTCCTCCTTGCGCTCCACAGCCTGCGGGGCGGCCTTGATCTCGATGCGCAGGACGGTGCGCAGGTAATCCTCATACATGGTGTCAACGAGCATCTGGAAGGCACCATAGGCCTCAGTCTTGTACTCGACCAGCGGGTCGCGCTGACCAAAGCCGCGCAGGCCGATACCGGTCTTGAGGTAGTCCATCTCCTGCAGGTAGTTCATCCAGCGGGTATCGATGACGCGCAGCATGACCTGAGTATTGAGCTCGCGCATGAGGTCCTCGCCCAGGCGCTCGGCCTTCATGTTGTAGCACTTCTCGACGTAGGCTAGGACATCGGCAGCAAGGGCCTCGTAATCCTCGTCGGGGAACTTGGGCGTATCGATATGGCCGGTCAGCTCCACGACCCACTTGCGCAGGCCATCGAGGTCGCGCTCGCCGTCGTGGCTGTCCTTAGTGCAAAACTCCTGCACGCAGCGGTACACGGTGTCGTGCATGACCTCGGTGATGTGGTCGGTCAGGTCCTTACCGTCCAGAATCTTGTTGCGCTCGGCGTAGATAACCTGGCGCTGCTTGTTCATCACGTCGTCGTACTCAAGAACGCTCTTGCGCATGGAGAAGTTGATGCTCTCGACCTTGTGCTGAGCGCTCTCGACGGCCTTGGAGATGATCTTGTGCTGGATGGGCATGTCGTCGCCCATTTCTGCCGTGACCATCATCTTGGAGACGCGGTCCATCTTGTCGCCGCCAAACAGGCGCATCAGATCGTCCTCGAGCGACAGGTAGAACTGGGTCTCGCCCGGATCGCCCTGACGGCCAGAACGGCCGCGCAGCTGATTGTCGATACGGCGGGACTCATGGCGTTCGGTGCCGATGACGGTCAGACCGCCGGCGGCAAGCACGCGCTCGCGCTCGGCCTTGCAGGTCTCCTTGGCCTCGGCGTTAAACTGCTCGAGCTGCTCGGGCGTCACGTCCTCCATGGTCAGGCCCTCGTACTCCAGGCGCTCGCGCACCAGCTCGTCGGGGTTGCCGCCCAGCAGGATGTCCGTACCACGACCGGCCATGTTAGTAGCGATGGTCACGGCGCCGTAGCGTCCGGCCTGGGCAACGATATGAGCCTCGCGCTCGTGATGCTTAGCGTTGAGGACCTCGTGCGCGATGCCGCGCTTGGTAAGGGCGGCCGACAGCTTCTCGGAGCTTTCGATGGAGACGGTGCCCACCAGGACCGGCTGGCCCTTGGCGTGACGCTGCTCGACATCATTGGCAACGGCGTTGTACTTGGCCTGGATGGTGCGGTACACCAGGTCCTCGTGATCGACACGCTGCACGGGCTTGTTGGAGGGAATGACCTCGACGGGCAGCTTGTAGATCTCGCGGAACTCGGCGTCCTCGGTAAGCGCCGTACCGGTCATGCCGGAAAGCTTGCCATACAGACGGAAGTAATTCTGCAGGGTGATGGTGGCCAGCGTCTGGTTTTCCTCGCGCACGAGCACGCCCTCTTTGGCCTCGATAGCCTGGTGCAAGCCCTCGGAGTAGCGACGGCCCTCCATGATGCGGCCGGTGAACTCATCGACAATCTTGACCTCGCCGTTGGTAACGACGTACTGCTTGTCGCGGTGGAACATGTATTGGGCCTTCAACGCCTGCTGCAGGTGGTTGACCAGCTGGCCCGAAAGGTCGGCGTAGATGTCCTCGATACCCAGGCGGCGCTCTATCTTCTTGAGGCCGCGCTCGGTGGCGGCAATGGTGTGCTTGGCCTCGTCCATGACGTAGTCGCCCGTGGGCTCCACGTCCTCGGTAGCGGTGAGCATATCGTGCGACACGTCCTCGCCGCGCTCCAGCCCGCGCACGGCGCGCGCGAAGTCCTTGTAGGTGCTGGCCGACTTGGTGCCGGCGCCCGAGATGATCAGCGGGGTCCTGGCCTCGTCGATCAGGATGGAGTCGACCTCGTCGACGATGGCGTAGCTGTGGCCGCGCTGGACGCGCTGCTCGGGGCGGGTGACCATGTTGTCGCGCAGGTAGTCAAAGCCAAACTCGGAGTTGGTGCCGTAGGTGACATCGGCCTGGTAGGCCGGGCGCTTAAGCTCGAGCGGCATGTTGTTCTGCAGCAGGCCGACGGTCATGCCCAAATACTTGTAGATGCGGCCCATCCACTCGGAGTCGCGCTTTGCCAGGTAGTCGTTGACGGTAACGACATGCACGCCCTTGCCGGCGATGGCGTTAAGATAGCCGGCCAGGGTGGAGACGAGCGTCTTGCCTTCGCCGGTCTTCATCTCGGCGATATGACCCTCGTGCAGCGCCATGGCGCCGATGAGCTGTACGTCAAAGTGACGCATGCCCGTGATGCGCTTTGAAGCCTCGCGCACGGTGGCAAAGGCCTCGGGGAGCATGTCGTCAAGCGACTCGCCGTTAGCATAACGCTCGCGGAACTTATCGGTCTGGCCGCGAAGCTCCTCCTCGGTCATCTTCTCAAACTGAGGCTCAAGCCCGTTGATCTGGTCAACGATCTTGTAGTAGCGCTTAAGGTCCTTATCGGATCCAAAGGACAGCAGCTTTGACATGAATCCCATGTGGTTTTCCTTTTTTGGCCATCGCCCGTAGCGCACTGCACTGGGCGAGTTAAACACAGATAGTTGTACTTTAGCCAAACGGGACGCACGCTATACGCTCGACCTCATCCCCCACGTAATAACTACGACCGACCTGCCAAAAAGGGACGTTTTATTTTAGTGGCTACGGCCCAGATAAGCGCCGATAACTTTGCGCTGCTCGGCGCTCGCCCGATAGTAGACGCGAAGCTCGCCTTCGGCATTCAAATCAAAGCGCGCCTCGTCAATCAGGCCATTCTTGTGCGCGGTCATGAGCGCCTCCTGCATGCGCGGCCTTGCAAAGGCGGCAAACGATGCATACTCGGCCGCGAGATCGGCCATCACATCGTCGACGCAAGCCTCGTCATGGCAAACAAAATAATCGAGCATGGCATAGTTAAGCGGAAGCATCCCGATCACCGTCCTTTTTAACCATGTCGAGGGGATTCACGGCGATCAGGCAAATGCCGACGAGGTTGACGACGGCCGCCACCCATGCGACGGACGGAAGCGCGTAGCCGTCAAAGCCCAAGACCAGGCCGACGATAATCCACGTAAACAGCGGCGCTGTAAAGGTATAGGTGCCGTTGATGGCCATGCCCAGCGCCGTGCCGCACATGGAGTTGGCGCGATACCAGCTCATAAACGAAAAGTAGGCGGCAAAACCGGAGCAGGCGAAAAACACGACGGAGGATTTGTCGGTGAGCGCTTGGGCGACAAGGACGTAACTCTGACCAAGGGGCTCTCCGCATGCCAAGGTTAGGGCCGGCAGTACCAAGCACAGGTTGCCGACGCCCGAGACAAGCTGACGGATGTTGATGGCGATCTGAGGATCGATCATGCAGGTGGCGCGGCCGCCCACGCATCCCTCGACGCCCCAGCACAGGGCGGCTAACAGCGCCAGGCCCAGGCCAAGCGCCATGCCGAAAGATGCCTGCCCGCTCAGGCCGGCGCTACCGATCATGGCGCCGGCGACCACGCAGACAACGATGCCGGTGACGACGCGGGGGCTAAGCGGCTGTCGGTAGAGCACGCGGGCGAGCACCGCACCGATCGCGGGGTTGAGCGCGGCGATGGGCACGGCAAGCGTGCCTGCCTGCGAAAGCGCGATAACGTAGGCGGCAGAAGCGATGGGCCCGCCAATGAAGGCGGCGGCGATAACGATGACGCCGGGCTTTGAGGCGATGCAGCGGCCTAGGTCGGCGAGTTTGCCCTGACCGGCAGTGAAAAACGTGGCCCAGACGGCACTCAGCACGTCATTGACGCCCGAGGCGATTGTGGGCAAGATGAATACCGCCAAAAGGCCGGAGGGAGCAAATGCATCGAACCAACCGGCCCAAACGCCAAAGAGCTGACCGGCGGTAACAAAGGCCGTGTACAGCGCATACATGCAGCTCGAAAGCGCCGCGACAGCGATACCCTTCCTAAAATAGGCAGCATCGAGCGCACGCTTCTTTGCCACCGCGAGCTCGCGATTGCCCAAGGACGTCGATGTGTCCACGTAGCCTCCTATCGGTTACCTGCCAAAAAGGGACAGGTTTATTTTGGCAGGTTTTATCTGGGCAAACGAAAAATCCCCACCGTTCGGTGCAAAGAGGACGTGCTGCTTTGCGTCGATAAGAAAAGGGCCGTGCACCCAATTGGATGCACGGCCCTTTTGCCATGAATGCGAGCGATTCCTCGGCGAGCTATTTACTCAGCAGCCTCGGTGGTCTCGGCCTCGGCAGCGGCCTCCTCGACGGGAGCCTCTGCGGGAGCCTCGGCGGCCTGCTTGGCAGCCTCCTCGGCAAACTTAGCGGCACGCTTGGCCTTCTCGGCAGCCTTAGCCTCAGCGGCGGCCTTGCGAGCGGCCTCGGCCTCAGCAGCCTTGGCGGCCTTGGCAGCCTTGGCCTCCTCGGCCTTCTTGAGCTGGGCGGCAGCGGCGCCACCGAACTTGTCGGCGAAGCGCTGGACGCGTCCACCGGTGTCGACGAACTTCTGCTGGCCGGTGTAGAACGGGTGGCACTCGTTGCAAAGCTCGACCCTCATCTCGGACACGGTAGCGTGCGTCTTGAAGGTGTTGCCGCAGGAGCACGTCACCGTGCACTCGACATACTGGGGATGGATACCCTGCTTCATGGTAGGACTCCTTATTGGTCAGGCGCTGGTTACCGATCAGCGCATAAGGCGTCTTGGTTTCCGACCAAGACAACAAACTCGGCTATGGTACCACGGCGTCGAGCGTCCCACAAAAGGTTCACGGTCTTTACGCCGGAGCGCACAGGCGAATCTGCCCGATCGCGGCGCCAACAGAGCCGCCCGAGCTGTCCAGGGTGCCAAAAATACACCCTACGAGACAAGCGCTCCATGTTGCAGACGTGTAACGCCGCAGCAAAGGTGCCCCTTTTTGCACGGGACAGGTACAATGATGAACACTGTACCGTAGCGGAGCGCCGCCGCGCGCCGCCAACACGCGAAAGGGTTTCCCATGGCCGAGATCTCGTCCTCCCGTATCGTCATCACCGTCCTTGGCAAGAACCGCCCCGGCATTGTCGCCGGCGTCACCCGCGTCCTGGGCGAAGCCAATGTCGACATCCGCGACATTACGCAGTCCATTATCGAGGACATCTTCACCATGACCATGCTGGCCGACACCGCCGAGTCCAAGCTCGACTTCGCCGAGCTGCAGAAGGCCCTGGCCGAGGCCGGCGAGCTTTCGGGCGTCAACGTGTCCATCCAGCGCGAGGACGTCTTTAACTTTATGTACCGCCTGTAGCGAACAGGCTGCGTGACGACGGCCCAACGTGCGCCCAGGCGCAACGTCGCCACATGGCCCGGAGAGGAGCGCACATGGCCTACGACGCCAAGAAAATCTATTACCGCTTCGATGACCATCTGAGCCGCCTGGTCCTGGACTACGAGGCCAGCCGCCAGATTGCGCCCGAAAGCGAAAATTTGTATTACGGCATGCCCACCGAGCCTTATGACGAGGGCCTGTTTGTCGAGCACAATGTTAAGCGCGGTCTTCGCAATGCCGACGGATCGGGCGTGGTCGCGGGCCTCACCCGTATCTCGGACGTGCACGGCTACAACAAGGTCGACGGCCAGGTCGTGCCCGACAAGGGTCGACTCACGCTGCGTGGTTACAACATCGAGGACCTCGTCAACAATGCCCAGGCCGAGGACCGCTATGGCTACGAAGAGGTCGCCTACCTGCTCATTACGGGCTCGCTGCCCAACAAGGATGAGCTCGACGGCTTTTGCGGGCGTCTGGGCGCGTTTAGGCACCTGAGCGACGAGTACGTTAAGGAATTCCCGATGACCACGGTGTCGTCGAGCATCATGAACGTGCTTCAGCGCGCCGTGCTGCTGCTCTATGCCTTCGACGCCGAGCCCGACGTGATCACCCCCGAGCACGAGATCGATGTTGCCATCTCCATGCTCGCCCGTCTGCCCCGTATTGCCGCCTTCGCGCACATGGCTTCGGTCGCCAAGCGTCGCGGCTCCGAGGTGCATGTGCCGCACCCCACGCCCGGCCTGTCCACGGCCGAGACCATTTTGCAGGTGCTGCGCGGCGGCATGGCGTTCACCCGCGACGAGGCCATGCTGCTCGACGTGATGCTCATGCTCCACGCCGAGCACGGCGGCGGCAACAACTCCACCTTCGCCTGCCGCGTGCTGTCTTCTTCGGCCACCGACCCGTATTCCGCCTACGCCGCGGCTATCGGCTCGCTCAAGGGCCCGCGTCACGGCGGTGCCAACGCCAAGGTCGTATCCATGCACGAGGACATTCGCGCGCATGTTTCCAACTGGGAAGACGATGACGAGGTCGCTGCATATCTGAGCAAGATTCTCGACAAGCAGGCCTTTGACGGCACGGGGCTCATCTACGGCATGGGGCACGCCGTCTACACGCTCAGCGACCCGCGCGCCGAGGTCTGCCGCCACTACGCACGTTCGCTCGCCGCCAAGAAAGATCTGGGCGAGGAATTCGCGCTGATCGAGCGCATCGAGCGCCTGGCGCCCCAGGTCATGCGCGACCATGGCATGACCAAGCCCATCTGCGCCAATATTGACCTGTACACGGGCTTTATCTACAAGATGCTCGGCGTACCCGAGACGCTCTTTACGCCGATGTTCGCCGTGGCCCGCATGGCAGGCTGGTCGGCACACCGCATGGAAGAGCTCTTCTGCGCACACCGTATTATTCGCCCGGCATACCGTCCGGTGATCGAGCCACTGGAGTACAAGCCACTCGCCGACCGTTAGGACGCGCACCGTTATAGAACACGAGCGTGGCCAGGGCATCACCGCCCTCGGCCACGCTTTTTATGCCAGCAGAAAGGGCTGTATCGAATGATTGTTTTTTCCGATATGGATGGAACACTGTTGACGAGTGACAAGCAGATGAGCGACGCCACCTGGGCGATGCTCGACGAGCTCGCACGTCGCGGCATTGAGTTTGTACCGTGCACGGGGCGTCCGCTGTCGGGCGTCTTTGAGGCCATCCTCGCCCATCCCGCCGTGCACTACGCGGTCTGCGCCAATGGCGCTAGCGTCTGGCAGCTCGACGAGGATGTGCCCACCGATGCCTCACGCGCCAAGTGCATATTGAGCCGACCGCTCGACCGCGCCATCGCCCACCGCGTCCATAGCATTGCCGCCGGCCACGATGTGACCTTCGATATCTTCGCGGACGGGCAGTGCTTCCTCCCCCGCTCGCTCTACACGCGCCTGGACGAATTCTGCGGCGGAGATCCTCACATCGCGGCTTCGCTCAAGCGCACGCGAACGCCGATCGACATGGATATCGACAGCAAAATCGACGAGGTCGAGGTGCTCGAACGCATCGCCATGTACTGGCACGACTCAGCCGACCGCGACGCTATCGTGGCGGCGCTCGACACACTCGAAGGCATTGAGGTCACGCGTTCGTACGCCATGAATATCGAGGTCATGGGCGGGGGCGCCACCAAGGGAACGGCATTGGCTTGGCTATGTGGGCATCTGGGCGAGCCTCTCGCCGACGCCTGGGCGTTCGGCGACAACATCAACGACATCCCCATGCTGCAGGCAGCGGGCCACGGTACGGCGATGATCAATGCCGAGCCCGAGGACCGCGAAGCCGCCGGCGCCATCACCGAATACGACAACGACCACGACGGCGTCGCCCGCGCCATCATGGCCGCCCTCGCCTAGCAGCAGCAACCCGGCAGGGTAGCTAATTTGGGACGGGGCTTTTTTAGCTACCCTGGTCACAGTAGTCGTTGGGGGCACTCTTCGCGGGGCGCTGCAAGGACTGTCCCCATCTGCCGAATTAGGCGAGACTCTCCAGCACGCGACGGAGCTCCTGCTGGACGGCGTGGTCGCGGTTGCACCCCACCACGCGATCGGCGACTGCCTTGAGCGCGGGGCGCGCGTTTTCCATCGCGCAGCCCGTGCCGACAAAGCGAATGATCTCGTAGTCGTTCATCGAGTCGCCAAACGCCATGACCTCGTCGCGTTCGACGCCATAGTGCTCCATGAGCTGTGCGATGCCCGAGGCCTTCGACACACCGGGCTGCATGGCATCGATCCACGCGTTGCCCGAAGGCGCAAAGGTAAAGAACTGGCCGAGCTCGCGCTGCAGTACGTAAGCGCTGTCCATAACGGCACAGTCATCGCAAAAGATACTCGCCTTGATGATATTTACGCTGGGATCGGGCAGCTCCCAAATGCGCTCGGCATTGGGAAGGTCCTTATCGACCTCGCGTACGAACTTGCACTCGTCATCGAGCAAAAAGGACTTGGTTCGGTCAAAGAGTGCAAGATGCAGATTGGGAAACGTCGCGACGGCCTGGGCTAGCTTTCGAATCGCCAGGTGCGAATACACCTCACGGCCTACCATTTTGCCGTCGGCGTAGACCTGGGCACCGTTAGCTGCGACAAAGTCCATTTTGTCGCGAACGGGCGCAAAGAACTCGCACAGGCGATCGTAGCGGCGGCCTGACGACGCGGCAAAATGCACGCCATGCTCGCGTAGTGCCAGGATCAGTTCGTAGGTCTCGGGAGGCACCTGGCCATTTTCGTCAAGCAGTGTGCCGTCCATATCGGATGCAATCAGCTTAAACATAGAAAAGCTCCCTTCGGGCTTGCTGGAATCGAACGTGTATCCGATTCCAACGTACCCAAAGGGAGCTCAAATAAGACCCCGCAGTCATAAACGTTACATAGACCTGGCAAATAGCTCACGCGCACCAGAGAGCCCACGGTCGCGGCGTCAGGCGACACGCCAAAGAGTGTCCCCAGCGACTAGTCGTTTAAGAACGTCCCGATGATTAGTCGGCGTAGGTGAAGGTGGTGACGTCGAACATGCCCTCGGGGCGGATGCGGAGCGTCGGGATGACCGGCAGGGGCAGGAAGATGATGCCCATGATGGGGTCGAGCGGCGGCTCAATACCCATGGCGCGCGCCTTGACCATAAAGTCGTCGTGCTGCGCCGCGACATCCTCGGCCGTGCCCTCGCTCATCAGGCCACCGAGCGCCAGCGGAATGCGCGCCACGACCTCGCCGTTGCGCACCAGCACGTGACCGCCCTGGCCCACGGCCTCAACAGCAGCCATCATATCGGCGGCGTTGTCGCCCACCACGCACACGTTGTGCGAGTCGTGGCCGATCGTGGAGGCAATGGCACCACCGGTGATGGTGAAACCGCGCACCCAGCCGCGACCGATATGCTTGCCGACCAGGCCCAGGCCAGCGGGGCCGTCGCCGTCGACACCCTCGGCCTGCAGCGACACGCCGCGGCCATGGCGCTCAATCAGCATAATGCGGCGCAGGCCCTCGGCGCTCTCGGGGCGAGCCATACCCGTGATGGCCTTACCCGGCACCACGTCAATCACAGCCTCGCCCGGCTTAAAGGCATAGTCGAAAACGTCGAGCGAAAGCTTCGGCAGCTTAACAGAGGCGCGCAGCTCGTCGGCAAGGGCTGCAACCTCAGCCATCTCGGGTGCGATCTCGCCCACAAAGGTGCCATCCTGCGCCACCAGAGCACCGGCGGCATATACGCGATGCGGGGCCGTGGCAAACGTCAGATCGTTGAGCACCAGCAGGTCGGCACGCTTGCCCGGAGCGATGGCGCCGCGGAGCTCATGCGGGTCGCGGCAACCGTGGTCCAGGCCAAAGGCCTCGGCCGTGGAAAGGGACGCCATGGAGATGGCGACCACCGGGTCGATGCCGGCCTCGATGGCCACGCGGCAGGCGTTGTCGATCATGCCGGTCGAAAGCGCGTCGGAGGGAGCGCGGTCGTCGGTCGCAAAGCAGCAGCGGCGAGCACGGGCGGGGTTTTCCAGCAGCATAGGCGACAGGTTGGCAAGATCATGGCTGCAGGTGCCCTCGCGCAGCATGACATACATGCCGCGGGATAGCTTGTCGAGCGCTTCCTCGGGAATCGTCGACTCGTGGTCGGCGATAATACCCGCCGCGGCATAGGCGTTGAGATCCTTGCCGGCAACAAGCGGAGCATGACCGTCAACCTGCTTGGACGGCGTCTGGTTGGCAGCATCGATGCGAGCGCAGGTCTCGGGGTCGGCCATAAAGACACCCGGCAGGTTCATCATTTCGCCCAAACCAAAGACGTCGCCCGGATGCTCGGCAAAAAACGCCTGCATATCGGCAGCAGTGATGACGGCACCGGCCTGTTCGTCGGGCAGTGCGGGCACGCACGAAGGCATCATGTACTTGATGGAGATGGGCGCGCGACAACCGTCCTCGATCATAAAGCGCAGGCCGTCTAGGCCGGAAACGTTAGCGATCTCGTGGCTGTCGGCAATAGCGGTGGTGGTACCACGCGTCGCCGCCATGCGCGCATACTCGGCAGGGCGGATGTTCGAAGACTCGATATGCAAGTGTCCGTCAATAAAACCGGGTGCGATATAGCGACCCTGACAGTCGATGACCTCAGCTGCCTCGTACGTGCCAGCAGCGTCATCTCGACCATCGTAGAGAACACCGACGATCACGCCGTCCTTGACGGCGACGCTACCGGGCGCCACGCGCTGACCGTACACATCAACGATCTGTGCGTTGGCAAACAGCGTGTCGACGGGCACGCGGCCCTCGGCGGCATCGATCACAGACCTCATGACCTCAACGGACATACATACTCCTTTAACCGTAGAAAAAAGCTGCGGAGCGGACAGACCTTCACCGCAGCAAGCCAATAGCCATTGTATGCCCAAACGATGGGCCAGCAATACGCCCCTCTGCTTAACGGCACACACCACTTGGCGCAATGGGGACAGGCTGCTTTGTACCAAAAAGAAACGTCCCTAAGTGCCAACCGGGACAACGCCGTAGGTGGAGGACGGACAGCGAGCGGACTCCAGAGCGAACAAATTGGCATGAAAAGAGGACGGCATAGACCTTCTGGTCATGCCGTCCTCTTTGAATGACAAGTTGTCGCTCTGGAGCCCGCGCAGCGTCGACCGGTCCGCCGTTCGTTAGAGCGGCGGAACTGAGGGCAGCGTCAAGCTGTTACGCGGTTTGGTAAAACCGCGTAACTAAATCAACTTAAAGCCCTTGCGCTTGCCCACGGAGAGGGTGTCGCCCAGCTTGAGGGCACTGGGGTCGATGTTGTAGCTCTTGGGAGCCACAGCCTTGCCGTTGATCTTGACACCGCCGCCGTCAATGTCGCGACGAGCCTGGCCGGCGCTGGCCGAAAGACCCAGGTCCTTGAGCAGGCCGGCAAGGTAAATCTGGCCCTCGTCGTTTACGGTCAGCTCAACATGCTTCTCGGGGAAGTCGGCGAGCTGGCCCTCCTTGAACACGCGGTCGAACTCGGCCTGGGCCTCGTCGCCGGCACCGGCGCCGTGGTAGGTGTCGCACAGGTCGCGGCCCAGAGCGCGCTTGAGCTCATAGGGATCGGCAGAGCCATCGGCCAGGGCAGCGTCGATCTTGTCGACCTCGGCCGGGGTGAGCGAGCTCGCCAGGCGGTAGTACTTGCCGATCATCTCGTCGGGGATGGACATGGTCTTGCCGAACATATCCTTGGGCGCGTCGGTCAGACCGATGTAGTTGCCATAGGACTTGGACATCTTACGGACGCCATCGGTGCCCTCGAGCAGCGGCATGGTGAGCGCGATCTGCGGCTCCATGCCCATCTTCTCCATGAGCTCACGGCCGGCGAGCAGGTTGAAAAGCTGGTCGGTGCCGCCCATCTCCACGTCAGCCTTGATCATGACCGAATCGTATGCCTGCATCACGGGATACAGGAACTCGTGCAGGGCGATCGGCGTCTGGGACTGATAGCGCTTGGTAAAGTCATCGCGCTCAAGAATGCGGGCGACGGTGAACTTGGAGCACACCTGCAGCAGACCGGCCAGGTCCATCGACAAGATCCAGTCGCCGTTGTGCACGATGGTGGTCTTCTCGGGGTCCAAGATCTTCATGGCCTGGCTCACGTAAGTCTCGGCGTTGGCCTCGATCTGCTCCTGAGAAAGCTGCGGGCGGGTGGAGTTCTTGCCCGAAGGATCGCCGATCAGCGCGGTACCGTTGCCGATGATCAGGGTGACGTTGTGGCCCAGGTCCTGGAACTGGCGCATCTTGCGCAGGGGCACGGCGTGGCCCAGGTGCAGGTCGGGGCTGGTGGGATCAACGCCGAGCTTGATGTTGAGGGGCTCACCCTTCTCAAGCTTCTTGCGAAGGTCGGCCTCGGGGACGATCTTCGCGGCGCCCGAGGTGATGATACGCATTTGCTCGTCAACAGACAGCATTGGGTATCCTCCTTTTGCTATAGCACCCTCGCCGAAAACGGCGGTGCTGGAAGTCCATAAACTCTCATATGATAACAAACTGACGCGACGCAGCACCTACGACAGGAAAATCCTCGTCCTGCCGCATGCGTCGATGGCAACTGGCAGACGTGTACCGTCACGATCAACCAGATAGCGCGTCTGCCGGCGACGCAAGCAGTCGCGGCAACAGGCCTGTCCCGTCGCATCGGTGGCACAGACGCCCTCGGCGGTCAGCAGGCAGTGCTCGCACACCATGAGCTCGGGACGATCGGTATCGACGGGGCCCAGGACGCCAGGACAGGCGGCAAGCTCGGCAACGCGTTTCGCATCGTGAGCGACAAGTTCGGCAGGCAAAAACACGCGCTGCGCCCCAAGCCCCCGCAACCAGGCGAGCGTTGCCCGGTTCGCACAGAACACCGGCGGCGCCACGTCAAAGACGACGCGCAGTTCGCGAGCTATCGCCACTTGTCCCAGATTACGACAGACGATGCGGCCGGCGCGCTGCATGAGCGACCGAGTCCGCTCGATATCGCCCACACGGCAGACCTCGTCGAGCACAACAGTCGCACCGGACAGGTCGAGCTCTTCGTTTGGGTCCTGGTCCATCAGCTGCCAGGCAAAGACCAAGCAAGCGGCGACAGACTCTGCAGGTTCTTCCGGCTGCGTTCCGCTATCCATCAGAACGCCCGCAAACGGCAGCGTCTCGACAGCGCGTTTCGCAAGCACGACCGCATCGGCCTCGGCCCGCATGCGCTCCAGTGCCGCCGCCGTTTGCTCAAGCACGCCAGCGCTGCGAATCAGATACACTTCGCAGCCCGCGTCGACCTTGCGCTTGCAATGGACAACGATGCGCTCCCCCGCCTCGGCATCCACCGGGCAGGGAACTTGCGGCCAGCGTTTAGGTACATCGGACCGAGCGTCGGCGCCCGGGTAAAACCTGATCTCGAGCGTATCGCCCGCCGCCACGGCGGCATCGAGCTCGACGGTCACTTCCTCGTGTCCCACGGCAACCAAACGGCCCACACGCACGCCCTGGTTGATCGCGCGTTCAAAACTCATAAGCTCCGCGCCCGAGCGGCCTCGCAGATACGCGTCGGTAAACCCGCGGTTAAACGACCTTCCCAGCTCACGTTCGAGCGCTTGCACGGCATCGGGATCCCACGCGCCATCACGCAGCATATCGAGCGCCCGGCGCCACGCCCGCACCACGTTGTAGACGTAGTCGGGGTTCTTCATACGCCCCTCGATCTTGAGCGACGCCACCCCGGCAGCAACAAGCTCGGGTAAATGAGCAATGCCCAGATAGTCACGCGGGCAGAGCAGACGATCGCCTTCGACGGCAACGACGCTCTCCCCAGCCTCATCCACCAAATCGTATGCCAGGCGGCACGGCTGCGTGCAGTCGCCACGCATCGCCGACCGTCCGCGCCGCAGGGCCGAAAACTCGCACGCGCCCGAATATCCAATGCATATGGCGCCATGGCAGAACACCTCGATGGGCACACCGGTAGCGCAGAGCATCGCAATCTCTGCCACGGTCAGCTCGCGCGCCGTCGTCACGCGCTCGACCCCCAGCTCGTCAGCCGCCAAACGCACGGCCCCCTTGCTATGGACGCCCGCTTGGGTGGACAGATGAATCTCGACCCCCGGAATTGCCGCATGCAGTGCGCGGGCTAGGCCCGCATCTGCCACGATCAGTGCATCGGCGCCCAGCGCATGCGCATGTGCCCCCAGTGTCACGGCATCGGACAGCTCGTCGTCGAACACGAATACGTTGAGCGTCACGTACACGCGCACACCATGGGCGTGCGCCACGGCACACCCGCGCGCAAATTCGTCGTCACTAAACCCGTGCGCACTCACGCGGGCGTTAAATCCGCTCAACCCGGCATAAATGGCATCGGCACCTGCCGCGATCGCGGCGAGCATCTGATTGAGCCCGCCAGCAGGAGCCAACAGCTCGGGCAGTGCCAGACCCGATGTTGGCGTCCCATTCCCGCATTGTCTGCTAGGCTCCGTCGCCCAAATCGCCATCGGCAAACTCCTTACCAAGGTATGCAATCACTCTGTTAATTGCCGTCAACCAGCATACACGAGGCTTCGCGCGGCTCGATTGGTTTATCGTGTAATAACTTATGTCCATCCTGCCCGACGCATACCCGCCGCCTGGCACGACATACTTGGAGGTCAACATATGGGTCCTCGCCAACGACAGGGACACGGTCGCTCTAAGACGCACGCTCTGCCCGTCATCCTGCTTTCGCTTTTGGGCTTTTTGCTCATCGCGGGCGTAGCATTTGGCATCGGCATGATCGGCAACGTCAACCGCTGGCTGTCCGACCTGCCCGACTACACCGACGCCAACGCCTATCTGGTCAGCGAGCCTACCGAGATTGTTGACTGCAACGGCAACAAGATCGCCAGCTTCTATACCCAAAACCGCAAGTCCATCACCAAGGACCAGGTCTCCCCGTACGTCCTGCAGGGCACGATCGACGTCGAGGACGAGCGTTTCTACGAGCACGGCGGCATCGACCTCTTGGGCATCGCGCGTGCCTCGGTGGCAACCCTTGCCGGCGGCCACGAAGGAGCCTCGACCATCACCCAGCAGCTGGTGCGCAACACCATCCTGCAGGAGGAGCAGTTCGACTCGACCATCGAGCGTAAGGTGCGCGAGGCCTATATCGCCATCAAGATGGAGGACATGTACTCCAAAGACGAGATCCTCATGATGTACCTCAACACCATTTACTATGGCCACGGCGCCTATGGCATCGAGGCCGCCGCCGAGACCTACCTCTCCAAGAGTGCTTCCGACCTCACCCTGAGCGAGGCCGCGCTGCTCATCGGTCTGCCCAACTCGCCTTCACAGTACGACCCCACGGTCAATCCCGACCTGGCGCTTTCCCGCCGCAATAAGGTGCTCGACAACATGCTGCGCCTGGGCCACATCACGCAGGAAGAGCACGATGCCGCGCAGGCTGAGCCCATCACCCTCAACGTGACCGAGATCTCGGGCAGCGGCGTCGACGTATACTCACAGCCCTACTTTGTCTCCTATGTCAAGCAGCTGCTCGAGCAGGAGTTCTCCACCGACGTACTCTTTAAGGGTGGCCTGACTGTTAAGACCACTATCGACCCCACCATGCAGCAGGTGGCCGAGGAGGCTGTGCGCTCACAGCTCGACACGCTTTCGCTCGATGGCCTGGACATGGGCATGGTTGTCGTTGACCCCAAGACCGGCTACATCAAGTGCATGGTGGGCGGCTACGACTACAACGCCGACGAGAATCACGTGAACCACGCTACGGCAAAGCGCCCCGTGGGCTCCACGTTTAAGGCCTTTACGCTGGCGACTGCCATCCAAAACGGCATGAACCCCAACGTCAGTCTCAACTGCAACTCGCCACTCAAGGCCAAGGGCACCACGACCGAGGTGCAAAACTATGGCAACCAGAGCTATGGCAACATCACGCTTAAGCAGGCAACGGCATACTCATCCAACACCGGCTACATTCAGGTGGCCGAAGCCATCGGCAATGACAAGATCATGTCGCTCGTCAAAAAGCTCGGCATCGATCCCGCCAAGGACAATATCGAGGACGTTCCCGTCATGACGCTCGGCACCGGGTCCATCTCACCGCTCGAGATGGCATCGGCCTACGCCGCTTTTGCCAACGGCGGCTATTATCGCCAGCCGATCGCCATCACCGAGATCGACTCGCGTACCGGCTCGGTTCTGTACCAGCACACCGACAATCCCACGCGGGTGCTCACCGAAGGTGAGGCTGCCGCGGTTACCGACGTTCTATCCGGCGTCATGCAGGGCAGCGGCACGGGTGCCGCCGGCGCGCTGAGCGTCAACCAGCCCTATGCCGGCAAAACGGGCACCACTGACAACACCACCAACCTGTGGTTCTGCGGCTACACGCCGCAACTGGCATGCGCCCTGTGGACCGGTTATTCCGCAGGCGAGATTCCCATCCAAAAGTACGGTTCGGACCTGCTGGGCGACAGCACCAACCTGCCCGTCTTTAAGAAGTTCATGAACACCGTTCTTGCGGGCGCCGAGCGCGAGGAGTTCCCGACCGGAACGGCTCCCACGTACAAGAACAATAACGTCTGGAAGTTCTACGGCACAAACAACAAGAAGAAGGAAGAGGACGAGGATAAGGACGAAGACGAGGAAGAAGAGACGGAGACCACCGGCGGGAGCGGCAGCGAGGGCGGTAACACCGGCGGCGAAGGCGATGGCGGCGGTACCACCCCTACTCCCAACCCCGACCCCAGCCCCAGCCCCGATCCCAGCCCCAGCCCCGACCCTGGCCCGACCCCCGATCCCAGCCCTAGCCCGACCCCCGATCCCTCCACAGGTCAGTAGATAGCAAAGCGCCCGAGCAGCTCAAATGCTCGGGCGCTTTTTGCTGGGACATACATGGCATATCGCGCGCAATCGAGATGCCACGACAGGAGCGTCACAAAAAGGGCGTCGGCTCAAAACCGACGCCCCTGTATTTCCACCGTCTTAGCTGGCGTTGTTTACGCGCGTAAAGCTATTTACGCGCGGCACTGAGCTTGTTAATCAGCGCTTCGAGGCGTTCGCCATCCTCGGCAGTCTGAGCGATAACCAAAATCGTGTCATTGCCGGCAAGCGATCCGAGCACATCGGGCAGCTCGGCCGCATCGACAGCCGCGGCAATGCCCGAGGCGGTGCCGGGCTGAGCCTTAATCATAACCAGGTTGTCGGTGCGCAACACACCGGTAACCAGCTCGGAGACCATGCGCTGCAGGTGCAGGTCCTCAGCCAGAACATAGATGCCCTCGGGCAGTTTGCGCAGCCCCATATCGGCGATGTCACGCGAAACCGTCGCCTGCGTGCAATCAAAGCCCATGGCGCGGAGTTCGTCCACCAGCACGCGCTGCGTACGCACGTCTTTATTGCGCACGATATCTCTGATGGCATCCTGGCGCCCGTTGCGTTTTTTAGCCATATAAAACCTCACTCCATAGATGGCGAAGACAATCTATCAGTGATTGAATAGTTTAGCGCTATTTGAGGCTATTTGTGAATAAGAACGCATTTCGAAACAATTATATGCAAATTATTTGCGAATATGACACAGCTAGGCTATCCTTGCGCCCGTTCTGTTCAAAAAAGCAGCCAGATGCGCATACATAACGCAGCGCATAGGCTTAACGTTGGCAATCGGCCCAAACAAAAGTCCAAGGCCTCGGCGCTCTCCCTTAAGGGCCACCGCCATCTGGCGGGTCCGCACGTCATTGAGCATATCACGCAATCGTGCCGTGCGCTCAATTGAAGACACCCCATGGGGGCTCAGGCACAAATTCTCGATACAAGCAACCAGGCGGCCATAGTAAAACCGTTGGCAGGCCAGCTTTAGATGGTTATCGTCATCTATTGCGTCAAATGGCACGCAAAGCTCTTCAAGCGCCTTGGCGTCATCGGAAAGTCGCGAGAACATGGTGGGGTCGAATGAATCCGCAACCGATGGCGCGGCCGTATGGAAACAAGCTTCGGCGCACCCCAATACGCGTTCCGCATGCGAAAGGGCAGGCGCCAAAAAGGCGATCGCACGATACGACTCGGCATGCTGCAGACACAACTCAAACAGGGAGCGTTCATACATCACACCGGAATGTTGACAAACCAGACCGCTCTCGACCAGCTTGGCCAGGCCTAAAGCCCGGTCTCCATCGTCGGCAAGGGCAATGGATTGCGCGTCCAACATACGAGAATGGCGTTCCCGATGCGTATCGTAGCGATCGAGCGACACCGAGGGAAATACGATATCTGCCGAGGTCTCACAAGCGACATCGAGCATTGCCAAAAACGCGTGCGGCGCAAACCACTCGTCGGCGCTCATTGCGATAATGTGGGCCCCGCGCGAAGCGGCAAAACCCTCGCGAAGGCAAGCTCCGCTCGACGGATCGTCAACGTCTATCAAATCGATGTGAATATCTCTGCCCGCGGCAACATCGAGCGAATGACGAACGCCCGGCGCAGCGTTGCGACATGCAACGACAATCTGCATATCGTAGAGGTCTTGGTTTTGGACGCTTTCGAGTGCGCGCATCGCGTAGCTGGGTGAACCCTCCACAACAAGGATCACCGAAAGTCGCGGAAGCGAGCCACGTCGAAGCAAGTTATCCATCCTCTCGACAGCAATAATCAACTGCCGTTCATGGTACACCCCGGCAATAAACGCAATGAGTCGCCTGATGCGCTGCATGCCAAGAACAGATGTTGCACACGGCTCGCCCACACGAGCAGCATACTTAGATGGCTCTCGCTTCTCACCTATTCGAGCGCGACGAGCTCGGTGGGGTCATAATCTACGCCCATAAAGGTAAGGCCGCACGCCGGCGCCGTGGGACCCGCAGCAGTACGATCGCAAGCGTCAATCACCTCGCGCATCCACTCGGGATCGCGGCGATGCATGCCGATCTCGACGAGCGTTCCCACGATGGTGCGCACCATCGAATGCAAAAACGCATTGCCCTCGATGGTAAACGTGAGGATATCCTCGCCAAAGGCGACCTCGTGGCCAAACTCGGCACGCATCACGCAACGATGCGTTGGCTTGCCCACGGCAGAAGCGACCTTACAAAAGCTCTTAAAGTCCTGTTCGCCCAAAAGCGCTGGGCAGGCGGCTGCCATCGCATCCACGTCCAAAGGATAACGATGCCACCATACCGCACCACGCGATAGCACCGGACGCGCATCGCGATCGGCAATGCGGTAGGTATAGGTACGAGAACGTGCGTCAAAACGCGCAGAAAAGCCCTTACGGGCCTTGTAGACCTCATTAACGGCGATATCTTTGGGCAGCAGCGCATCCATAGCTCGCAGCCACCTGCGGCGCGTTAAAGCGAGCTCTGCGTCCGTAACGGGCACGCTGATGTATTGGGCCACCGCATGCACCCCTGCATCGGTGCGCCCGGCACACGTCAAATCGACTGAGCGGCGCAAGAGCGTCTCTATGGCAAGACGCAGCTCTCCGGCAACCGTCGTCTGCCCCGGCTGCTCGGCAAATCCGCTATAGGACGAGCCGTCATAGGCAACACGAAACACCAACGTGGCATCGAGCTCTGGAGTCAAATTGAAATCAGACGGCGCGGTCATGGGCGCTCCCAACAAACAAACAACGATATCGCGACAAAAAAAGAGGGGTACGCGAACGTACCCCTCGAATATAGCCTATGCAGACGAATTGTCTACTCAGCGGTCTCCTCAGCAGGAGCCTCCTCGGCAGCGGTCTCCTCGACAGCCTCGACCTTCTTGGGAGCAGCGGCCTTCTTGGGGGCCGGAGCAGCCTTCTTGGCCTTGGGCGTGCAAGGCTCGGTGACGAGCTCCATGATAACGATGGGAGCGTTGTCGCCCTTACGGTTACCGAGCTTCATGATGCGGGTGTAACCGCCGTTGCGATCCTGCCACATGCCCTGAGCAGCCTTGTCGAAGATCTCGGCAACGAGCTGCTTATCGCCGAGCTTGGCGATAGCCAGACGACGAGAGTGCAGGTCGCCCTTCTTGGCCCAGGTGATAATCGGCTCGACAACCGAACGCAGCGCCTTAGCGCGGGTCTCGGTAGTCTTGATGCGGTCGTTCTCGAAGAGGGCCTTGGCCAGGCTCTTCTTCATGGCCTTGGTGTGGCTCGCATCGGTGCCGAGCTTCAGGCCCTTCTTAACGTTGTGACGCATGGTCTAGTTTCTCCTCAAATATGCGAAGCATTAAGCCTTCAGGCTCAGGCCCATGGACTCAAGCTTGTCCTTCACTTCCTCGATCGACTTAACACCGAAGTTGCGGATGTTCAGAAGATCGTTCTCCGAGAACTCAACGAGCTGACGGACCGAGTGAATGCTGGCACGCTTAAGGCAGTTGTAGGAACGGACAGAAAGGTCCAGATCCTCGATCTGCTTGTCCAGCTCGGCGTTGTCGTTGGTGACCTCGGGAGCGAAGATCGAAACCTCCTCCTCGACCTCGGGGGTCTCGGCAAGGTTCATAAAGGCAGCCATATGCTGGTTGATGATATTGGCAGCCTGGACCACGGCGTCGCGCGGGGCGATGGAGCCGTTGGTCTCGATCTCGAGGACAAGGCGGTCGTAGTCGGTGTGCTGACCGACACGGCAAGCCTCAACGAGCTTGGCGCAACGGGATACCGGCGAGTACAGCGAGTCGACGTGGATCACACCGATGGGATCGTTGTCGCGCTTGTTGGCCTCGCCAGAGACATAGCCGCGGCCATAGCCGATGCGCATGCTCATGGTGAGATGGCCACCCTCGGTGAGCGTAGCGATGTGCTGCTCGGGGTTGACCAACTCAAACTCGGACGGAATAAAGAAGTCCGCACCGGTGACCTCGCAGGGGCCGTCAACCGAGATGGTGGCGGTCGCCTCGTCGGTCGTGCCGAGAGCCCTGAAGACAAGACCCTTGACATTCAGGACGATGTCAGTGACATCCTCGACCATGTTAGGGATGGTCATGAACTCGTGCTGCGCACCATCGATCTGAATAGCCTCGACGGCGGCACCCTCGAGCGAGGACAGAAGAACGCGACGCAGGGAGTTGCCCAGCGTATCACCGTAACCGCGCTCGAGCGGCTCGACGGAGACACGAGCAGACGTCTCGTTGATCTCTTCGACCTGAACCTGAGGCCTAATGAATTCTGACATGTATTACCTCCAGCCTCAGCAGCCCGGATGGACTACTTAGAGTAGAGCTCGACGATGAGCTGCTCGTTGATATCACCGCTGATCTGCTCACGCGTCGGCAGAGCGAGCACGTTACCAGACAGCTTCTCGATATCGACCTCAAGCCAGCCAGGGACCTCAAAGCGCTCGGAGGAAATCAGAGCCTCCTTGATGGGGAGGAGGTCACGGAACTTCTCGCCGACAGCGACGACGTCGCCGGCCTTGACGCGGTAGGACGGGATGTCCACGCGCTTGCCGTTCACGGTGAAGTGACCGTGGCGGACGGACTGACGAGCCTCTTTACGGGTGCGAGCGAAGCCAAGACGGAAAACAACGTTGTCGAGGCGAGACTCAAGGATGATCATGAGGTTCTCACCGGTGACGCCGTTCATCTTACGGGCCTTGTTGAAGTAGCCGTGGAACTGCTTCTCCAGAACGCCATAGATGAACTTGACCTTCTGCTTCTCGCGCAGCTGCATGCCGTACTCAGATTCCTTGCGACGGCGCTTGGGCTGACGGATAGATTCCTTCTTGCTGCTGTAACCGAGCTCAGCGGGATCGATCCCGAGCTGACGGCAGCGCTTAAGAACAGGAGTCCTGTCGATTGCCATATTGATACGATCCTTTCAGTTACACGCGGCGACGCTTCTTGGGGCGGCAGCCGTTGTGCGGGATGGGGGTCTTGTCCTGAATGCTCGAGACCTCGAGGCCAGCAGCCTGGAGGGAGCGGATGGCGGTCTCACGACCGGAGCCGGGGCCCTTGACGAAGACGGAAACCTTCTTCATACCGTGCTCCATGGCCTGCTTGGCAGCAGCCTCGGCAGCCATCTGGGCAGCGAACGGCGTGGACTTACGGGAGCCCTTGAAGCCCACCTGGCCAGCCGACTTCCAGGAAATGACGTTGCCCTGGGGATCGGTGATCGAAACGATCGTGTTATTGAACGTAGAACGGATGTGAGCCTGGCCCACGGAAATGTTCTTACGGTCCGCGCGCTTCAGACGGGCAGCGCGAACGTTCTTCTTAGCAGTAGCCATCTATCTAGCGCTCCTTATTTCTTCTTCTTAGCACCGATCTGACGCTTCGGGCCCTTGCGGGTACGAGCGTTAGTGTGGGTGCGCTGGCCGCGGACCGGGAGGCCCTTGCGGTGACGAAGGCCGCGGTTGCAGCCGATGTCCATAAGGCGCTTGACGTTCTGGTTGCGCTCACGGCGGAGGTCGCCCTCAACCATGATCTGGTTCTTGTCGATATACTCGCGGATGGCGTTAACCTCATCCTCGGTGAGGTCCTTAACGCGCGTATCCACGTTAACGTTGCACTCGACGCAAATCTTCGTCGCAGTGGTGCGGCCGATGCCGTAAATGTAGGTCAGACCGATCTCAACGCGCTTCTCACGCGGGAGGTCGACACCATTAATACGGGCCAACGTAGTCTCCTCTCTTAACCCTGACGCTGCTTATGACGGGGGTTCTCGCAAATGACGAGGACCTTGCCATGGCGCCTAATGATTTTGCACTTATCGCACATCTTCTTGACCGAAGGACGTACCTTCATCGTTCTTCCTTTCGGTAGCGCTCAAACTACTTCCCTACTATCTACTCGCCCAGCCGCAGGCGTTTAAAACTATGGCTGGTCTTCACACACAATCCGACCGTAGGTTGAGCTAAGCCTGCAGTCGGAAATAGAGTGTGTGTATGCGTGCCGCTATTTGTAGCGATAGGTGATGCGGCCGCGGGTCAGGTCGTACGGGGAAAGCTCCACGACAACCCTGTCACCGGGGAGAATACGGATGTAATTCATTCGAATCTTGCCAGAAATGTTGCACAGAACCGAATGACCGTTCTCGAGCTCGACCTTAAACATGGCATTAGGCAACGGTTCCTTTACCGTACCCTCGAGCTCAATTGCGTCTTCCTTCTTCACAAGCAATCATCTTTCTCTAGAAAACGACAGCGATTGAGTATTCTACAACACGTATACACGCATCGTAATAACTTCGTAATGGCTCCACAACTACGTGGAACTTGTTACATTTGAAATGTAAAACAAAGCCGTTCCCTGATGCCCAAGATCGCCTTGAAATGAGAAGGCATAGACCTTGGGGTCATGCCTTCGAAATTGAAAGGCGAGGTTGGGCATCAGGGGGCGGCGACTTTTACATTTCTCCGCCTTGGAGCGAACACCAGGATCCTTGCGCATCGGTGGTGAGAATCACCGGACCGTCATTGGTGATGGCGACGGTGTTCTCGTAGTGCGCGGCGGGCAGGTGGTCGTTGGTGGTGACGATCCAACCGTCGGAGCCCGTGCTCACATGGTTGGAACCCATCGTTACCATCGGCTCGATGGCAATGACCATACCGGCCTGGAGGCGAACGCCCCTCCCCTTCTTTCCATAGTTAGGAACGTTGGGGTCCTCGTGCATCACGCGGCCAATGCCATGACCCACATAGTCACGAAGCACGCCATAACCGTGAGACTCGGCGAGGGACTGGACGGCATAACCAACATCCCCGATATGGTTACCGGGAACAGCCTGCTCAATGGCAGCCTTAAGGCAATCGCGCGTAACCTCGCACAGGGCCTTGGCCTCGGGCGTAGGGGTGCCGACGAAAAACGTCCATGCGTTATCGCCAACCCAACCGTCAACAACGGCTCCCGTATCGATAGAGATGATATCGCCATCGCGCAGGATCATATCGGGGTTGGGAATACCGTGGACCACGGCATCGTTGATCGATGCGCAAATGGTCCCCGGGAACCCGCCGTAACCCTTAAAGGCCGGGGTGCCGCCATGCATGCGGATAATCTGCTCCGCGAGCTGATCGAGCTCAAAAGTCGAAACGCCGGGGCGCACCATGGCTCCAACGTGGCGGAGCGCCATCTTAGATAGCGCTCCTGCCTTCTTCATCTGCTCGATTTGCGTTGCAGACTTAATCTTAATCATAGACCGAGGGCCTCTTTGACATCCCCGTATACGGTCTCGCGAGCCTGGTCACCGTTGACCGACTTGAGCAGACCCTGGCCACGATAGTAATCGACAAGCGGGCTCGTGGACTTCTCGTAGACGTCGAGACGGTTCTTGATGGTCTCGGGCTTATCGTCGTCGCGCTGATACATCTCGCCGCCGCATTTGGGGCAGGTAACATCGGCAGCAGTGCCGGTGTAACCGCAGGCGCGGCAGGTTCGACGCGAAGACAGACGATCGATAATGACCTCGGGGGCCACGTCGACCAGAAGGGCACAGTCGATCTCGCGACCCATGGCGGAGAGCTCGGAATCGAGCGTCACAGCCTGGGCGGTGTTGCGCGGGAAGCCGTCGAGGATGAAGCCCTGCTGGGCGTCATCGGCGGCAAGGCGCTCCTTGACAAGGTCGATCACGAGCTGGTCGGGAACGAGCTCGCCAGCGTCCATGTACTTCTTAGCCTGAATACCAAGCTCGGTGCCACCCTTGACGGCAGCACGCAGCAGGTCGCCCGTGGAGATGTGGGCGACGCCAAACTCGGCAACGAGCTCCTGTGCAACGGTGCCCTTACCGGCACCCGGAGCTCCGAGCAATACGAGGTTCATGAGCAATCCTCCTCTAGCCTATTTAAAGAATCCATCGTAATCATACATCTTGATCTGGCCTTCGAGCTTGTCGACCGTGTCGAGCACGACGCCGACCATGATGAGGATGGACGTGCCGCCAAATGCCTGGATCAGCTGATTACCCGTGAAGGAGAAGATGATCGAAGGCACGATGGCGATGAGCGCCAAAAAGACAGCGCTGGGAAGCGTAATCTTGTTGAGCGCGTTCTTGATGTAGGCCGCGGTAGCCCTACCCGGACGAACGCCCGGAATAAAGCCGCCCTGCTTCTTAAGGTTGTCGGCCGTGTCATCGGGATTGAACACCATGGAGGTGTAGAAGTACGCGAAGAACACGATGAGGACAACGTTAAGGACCCAGTTGAGCCAACCGGTCGAAAGCGCAGAGGCAACTGCCTGAATCCAGCCGATGCCGGGGAAGAACACGGCAACCTGAGCCGGGAAGTACAGCAGCGCCGAAGCGAAGATGATCGGCACGACACCCGCGGTGTTGACCTTGATGGGCAGGTAGGTGGTCTGGCCACCCATCATGCGACGGCCCACGACGCGCTTAGCGTAGGAGACCGGAATGCGGCGCTGGCCGCGCTCAAGGAAAACAATCAGCGGGATAACCAGCAGGATGATGGCGCAGATGATCACCATAGTGATGATGCCACCGCCATTGCCCTCGGTGCTGGAGAAGATCGCCTGCGGCAGACCGGCCATGATGTTCGCAAAGATGATCAGCGACATGCCATTGCCGATACCGCGCTGGGTAATGAGCTCACCAATCCACATGATCAGCATGGCGCCCGCGGTGAGCGTGCCGACGATCATGAGGTCGAAGATGATCTCGGGAGCGGCGGCGCCATTAAAGCTGATGCCGAAGCTCTTAAAGAGGAAGAGGTAACCCACGGAGTTGAGGATTGCCAGAGCCAGGGTGAGGTAACGCGAATACTGCGTAATCTTGGTCTGACCGACCTCGCCCTCGCGGGCAAGCTCATGCAGGGAAGGCACAACGGCCTGGAGCATCTGGAGGATGATCGAGCTGGTGATGTAAGGCATGATGCCCAGCGAAAACACCGAAACATAGCTCAACGCGCCGCCAGAGAAAAGATTCAGGAGGGCCATAGCACCTGCGGCGACCGAATTGTTATCGGTCGAGAAAAGGCCCAGCATCCCCTGGAAGGGAATGCCGGGCACAGGAACGTGCGCACCAATGCGGTACACGACGAGCATAGCTATGGTAAAAAGAATCTTTTCGCGCAGTTCTTTGATGCGGAAAGCATTCTTAAGACCATTTAGCACGGCAGCTCGACCTTTCCGCCGGCGGCCTCGATCTTGGCCTGCGCAGAAGCGCTGACCTTGTCGACCTTGACCGTGAACTTCTTGGTAAGCTCACCATTGCCGAGCACCTTGACGGGCTCGAACTCGCTCTTGGTGATGCGAGCGGCCTTAAGAGCGGCACCGTCGATCACAGCGCCATCCTCGAACTTACGCTCGAGACGCTCAACGTTAACAGCGGTGTACTCGATACGACGGGGGTTGCGGAAGCCCGGAAGCTTGGGCAGGCGCATAGCCAGCGGAGTCTGGCCACCCTCGAAGCCGGCACCCTTGGTGCCGCCAGAGCGAGAGCCCTGGCCCTTCTGGCCGCGGCCAGAAGTGGTGCCGTGACCCGAAGAATTGCCACGGCCAACGCGCTTGCGGTTCTTGGTGGAACCGGGCGCGGGAGTAAGATCGTGAAGCTGCATTTGCTACTCCTCTACAATCTCGACAAGGTGCTTGACCTTGAAGATCATGCCGCGGACGGACTCGTTGTCAGTAATCTCGCGAACCTCGCGGATCCTGTGGAGACCGAGGGCACGGACAGTACGGACCTGGTCCTGCTTGCAACCGTTGGTGCTGCGGACCTGCTTGATCTTGATGGTGTCAGCCATGCTTAGTTCTCCTTACCGACGAACATCTCGGAGACCGTCAGGCCACGGCGAGCCGCGACGTCCTCAGGGCTGGAGAGCTCCTTGAGGCCCTCGACGGCAGCCTTGATGATGTTGAGGCCGTTGTCGGTACCGAGGGACTTGGACAGGACGTTCTTGATGCCAGCAAGCTCAAAGAGGGGACGCACAGCGCCGCCGGCGATAACGCCGGTACCCTCGACAGCGGGCTTGATGATGATGCGGCCGGCACCAAAGTGGCCGATAACCTCGTGCGGAATGGTGCCCTCTTCGGTCACCGGCACGTGGAACATGTTCTTCTTGGCATCGAGAGACGCCTTGGAGATGGCCATGGGCACCTCAGCGGACTTGCCCATGCCAACGCCGACGTTGCCCTTGCCATCGCCAACGACGACGAGAGCGACGAGGCTCATGCGACGAC
Organism: Collinsella sp. LCP19S3_A6; assembly: GCF_052122015.1. Classification (NCBI taxonomy): domain Bacteria; kingdom Bacillati; phylum Actinomycetota; class Coriobacteriia; order Coriobacteriales; family Coriobacteriaceae; genus Collinsella; species Collinsella sp. LCP19S3_A6. The sequence goes on along the minus strand of NZ_JBQKDD010000002.1, from coordinate 35,548 downwards.
CGCCCTTGACGGTCTTCGACACGCGGTTGATGTAAACGACGCGCTCCTCGAACTCGGAGGCCTCGCGCTGCTGCTTCTGATTACGAGCCATGTGCTACATACCTCCTAGAACTCGAGACCGGCGGCACGAGCACCGTCGGCGAGGGCCTTGACGCGGCCATGGTAGATACGGCCACCGCGATCGAAGGCGACCTTGGTGATGCCGGCCTCGATGGCACGCTTGCCAACGAGCTGACCGACCTTCTCCGCAGCCTCCTTGTTCGAGGTGTGGGTGCCCTTGAACTCGGCCTCGAGGGTCGAGGCAGAGACGAGCGTCAGGCTGGAGCCCTTGCTGTCGTCGATGATCTGGGCATAGATGTTGGCGTTGGTACGGGTCACGCGAAGACGCGGACGCTCGGCGGTACCCGAGATCTTGCCGCGAACACGACGCTGACGACGCTTGAGGCCTTCCAGCTTCGCCTTATGCTTGTTCATACGTAAACTCCTAAAAAGGTTGATCTTGCCAGCACCTAACGGGGTGCTGGTCTTATGCGAGTGAGTCGGTTACGACTACTTGGCGGCCTTACCCAGCTTGCGGCGGATGTGCTCGCCAACGTAGTGGATACCCTTGCCCTTGTAAGGCTCGGGAGGACGATGGCCGCGGATCTCAGCGGCGATCTGACCGACCTGCTGCTTGTTGATACCCTTGACGTTCACGTGGGTGTTGTCGGGAACCTCGAAGGTGATACCCTCGGGAGCCTCGACGATCACGGGGTGCGAGAAGCCCAGGGAGAACTCGAGGTTCTTGCCCTTCTGCTGCACGCGGTAACCGACGCCGGCGAGCTCGAGCTTCTTCTCGAAGCCCTCGGAAACGCCAACAACCATGTTGTGGATGAGGGCGCGGGTGAGGCCGTGGCGGGCACGGGTCTCACGCTCGTCGTCGGGACGGGAAACGGTGAGGACGTTGTCCTCGATGTTGATAGCGAGCTTCTCATAGACATCGAGCTCGAGCTGGCCCTTGGGGCCCTTGACGACAACGTTGTTGCCGTTGACTGCCACTTCGACTCCGGCGGGAATCTGGACAGGCTTATTACCGATACGAGACACGGTGATCTCCTTTCCTTCTACCTACCGAGCGAATTACCAGACGTAAGCGATGATCTCGCCGCCGACGTTGTGCTTGCGAGCATCGCGGTCGGTCATGACGCCATGGCTGGTGGAAATAATGGCGGTACCAAGGCCACCGCGGACGCGGGGCATGTCGGCAACGCCGGTGTACTTACGCAGGCCCGGCTTGGAAATGCGGCGGATGCCGTTGATGACCTTAGCCTTCTTGGGACCATACTTAAGCGTGATGTGCAGGGTCTTCTGGGGAACGGTGTCCTCGACATCGTAGCCCTCGATGTAGCCCTCCTCGTGCAGAACACGAGCGATCTCGACGAGCTTCTTGCTGCTCGGCATGGAGACCGTGGCCTTGTTCACAGAGTTAGCGTTACGAATGCGCGTAAGCATATCTGCGATCGGGTCTGTAAGGTTCATACAGATTCTCCTTCGTTCTTGATGAACACGTGCTCTTGGTTCTTCGCCGCCCTTAACGGCAAAGCCTAACTAGCACGTTTTCCCTGTTCCAAACGGATGCTTGAAACGCTGGTAGTGACTTACCAGCTGGCCTTCTTAACGCCGGGAAGCTCGCCCTTGAGTGCAAGCTCGCGGAAGCAGACACGGCACAGGCCGAACTTGCGGTACACAGAGTGCGGACGGCCGCAGCGCTGGCAGCGCGTGTACTCACGAGTAGAGAACTTCTGCTTGCGATTGCACTTGACGATCATCGATGTCTTAGCCACTTATATCCTCCTCACATAGAGTATTGTTCGCCCCAAGCGCCGCCCCCTTGTGGGAACGGCGCTTATAGGGCAGGTGAACCTATTTCTTGAACGGGAAACCAAAGGCGTCCAGAAGGGCCTTGGCCTCCTCATCGGTGTTGGCGGTGGTCACGAAAGTGATGTCCATACCACGCTGGTGATCGACGGAGTCAAAGTCGATCTCGGGGAAGATGAGCTGCTCGGTGACGCCCATGGAGAAGTTACCACGGCCGTCGAAGCTCTTGGCGGAGATGCCGCGGAAGTCGCGGATACGGGGGATAGCGACGGAGGTCAGACGATCGAAGAACTCCCACATACGGTCGCCACGCAGGGTAACCTTGCAGCCGATCGGCATACCAGCGCGCAGGCGGAAGGTAGCGATGGACTTGCGGGCACGGGTGATCATCGGCTGCTGGCCGGTGATGGCGCGCAGGTCGCGCACGGCACCGTCGATGGCCTTGGAATCGGTAGCGGCCTCGCCGACACCCATGTTCACGACGATCTTCTCAAACTTGGGGATCATCATGACGTTCTCGTACTGGAACTTGTCCTGAAGCTGCTGCTTGACCTCGTTGTTGTACTTGGCCTTCAGACGCGGCACATACTTCTCTTCTGCCATTGTTCACTCCTTCTTGGGGTTTTAAGCACGGGGCGTGGCCACGGTGGGTTGTCCTCGTGCCTCCTGACTGCATCCGCGCCGCTCATGGCATTTCGCGGTTTGGACTCGACGCAGCAGGAGCCGACAAAACAATCGGTACTATACGCGCATTGGGTGCGTATTTCCAGAAAAACATCGTCTGCCTGCACAACTCCACAACTCCCCCGCACAAATGGGTCCCAAAAAACAGTTGCGGTGAAATAGGGACTGTTTGACAGCATAACCGGCTTAAACAATCCGTATTTCACCGCAACTCATATATGGGGCGTTATTTTTGGCGAGGCAGGACCAGGTTGAGGACGACGGCGACAAGTGCGGCGACGGCAATGGAGGATCCGCCAAAGACGGTGTCGACCCATGCGGGGAATCCAGCGCCGGCAAGTGCGCCGGCCGTGCGCTCAATGCCCGTGCCAAAGGCGATAGAGAGACCCATGAGCGTGGTATCGCGCTGAGACAGGCCGTGGCGGGAAAACATGACCACACCGTTCATGCCGATGGTTGCGAACACGCCGATCGTGGCGCCGCCGATCACCGGTTGCGGAACGGACGTGAGCACTGCCGCGCACTTGGGCAGCAGGCCCGCGACGAGCAGAATGGCGGCTGCGAGCGTAAAGACCATACGGTTGACGACCTTGTTCTCGGCGATGATGCCCACATTCTGGCCAAAGGTTGCCGTGGGGACGCCGCCCAAAAAGCCCGAGAGCATACCGACGAGACCATTGGCGATCAATCCGCCCGAGATCTGACTATCGGTCGCGGGGGTATCGAGCGCAGCAGAGGACACGGCGGCAAACTCTCCCATGACCTGCACGGCGTTCACGATGGCCACAACGCCCACCACGGCACACGCCGCTGGATCGAACACCAGACGATGGGCGCCAAACGCCGGAGGAGCAAACCAACTTGCAGTCGCGACAGCCGAGAAGTCGACCATGCCCAACACCGCCGCAACGACAAAACCTGCGCAGATACCGGCCAGGATGCTGCCCAGCTTGAGCGCGCCCTTGCCGTAGTTACCGGCCATAAAGGTGACGACAAACGTCACGAGCGCGACGGTCCAGTTGGTGACGCTGCCAAAATCGGCCGCGCCCTCCCCGCCTGCCATGGACGCCACGGCAACCGGGCACAGCGACAGGCCAATGACAAAGATGACGGTGCCGAGCACCGGAGCTGGGAACAGAAAGCTCACGCGCTTAAACAAAAGACCGAAGAGCACGACGAGCGCGCCGCCGATAACTTGAGCGCCCAGCACGGCCTCGAAACCAAGCTCAAGACCGACCGCTTTAAGTGCCGGCACGAAGGTAAAGCTCGCGCCCATCACGATGGGCAGGCCCGAACCGACGATGCCTTTTATGGGGAACTGTTGAAGGAAAATGTCAAGCGCCGAGAGAACCAGCGACGCCTGAATGACGGCGGCTTCCTCTTGAGGGGTAAAGCCGCAGACCGACGCGATGATGATAGCGGGCGTAACGATACCCGCGAATGCCGCCAGCACATGCTGCTGTGCATGGGGCAATACCTGCACAAACGAAACTTTTCCCGTACGCTCGAACAGGGCGTCCCCTGCCACCGACTCTGCCATTTGCGCCTCCCATACCCTAGGCAGCGGCCCTATGCCGCCCAACGGGCGGACATTATAGGGCATATGGCACAGGTAGCATTTTGACCCGCATGCGGCAGAGGGCTGGGGTAGCTAATTTGGGACGGGGCTCTTTTAGCTACCCAACAGTGAGCGAACGCCTCGAGATGATTTTTCTGGGACGGGGATTTAAAAATCATTGCGTACCTAATGATTTTTTAATCCCCGTCCCAGAAAAATCATCGAGCAGGCAGGGTAGCTAAAAGAGCCCCGTCCCAAATTAGCTACCCCTGGGATGCGACTAGCGCTTGCGGGGGACGAGCTTGGTGCGACGCAGATGGATCATCTCGGCGGCGATGGAGATGGCGATCTCTTCGGGGTCCTCGGCCTGAATGGCAACGCCGATCGGCAGGTGCAGCTCGTCGATCTGGTCCTGCGTAAAGCCCTCCTGCTCCAAGCGAGCCCGCACAAAGGCCGTCTTGCGGCGCGAACCCAGGCAACCCAAATAGGCGGGCTTGGCGCGCAAGGCCTGAATCACCACATCGATATCGGACTTGTGGCCCGCCGTGGCGACGACTACCAGATCGCGCGGACCGATGGAGCATTGCTCGTCCAGGTTCTTGTAGTCGACCAGACGACGGTCGTAGACGCCGGGTACCCATTCGGGCGTCAGCGTGCCGGGGCGATCGTCGCACGCCACGACGGCAAAGCCCGCCGCCGTGAGCACGCGCGCCGTCGCGGCGCCCACGTGACCGCAGCCAAAGATGTAGGTCAGGCCCTCGGGGCAAAGCGTCTCGATGTGCGCCGGGGGAATCTCGGAGGCGGCGTTGGTGTAGGTGACCTTACTCCCCTCTTCCGTCAGCGAAAGCCCGGGGCAGCCCACAATGGTGCGGCGCGACTCCTCGCCATGGTATTCGGCGGCGTCGCTTTCGAGCGCGCTTGCGATAAACGGTTCAAAGTCGATGACGAAGTCGCCGATGCGTCGATACGCCAAGACGTCGGCAACCGACTGGAACAACGGCGCTTGCGATACATCCAGGTGCAGATAGCACAGGCAGATGGCTCCGCCGCAGATCATGCCGGTATCGGAGTTCTCGCCGCCCATGGTGTAGCGGACCAGGCGCGACTGCCCTGCGGCCAGCAGCTCGCGCGCCTCGTCCAGCGCAAAGAGCTCGATCTTACCGCCGCCGATGGTGCCCGCTTGGCTGCCATCGGCAAAGACGGCCATCCAGGCGCCCACGCCGCGCGGCGATGACCCTGCCGTGCCGGCAACTACCACCAGCTCGCACGTCTTACCAGCCTTCAGAGCGCCAAGCGCAGCATTCACCACATCGAGCTTTTCCATCGTCGCTTCCTATCCCCTAAAAACGTCGGTGAACATGGCGAGCGCCTCGAGCACGCCGCCGCCGACCGACGTCGCCTTGTCCGAAATATAGTTGATATAGCTGGCATCGCCGCGCGGGTCGACGTCGGCACATTTAAAGCCCTCGGTCACCAGAACGCCGTCGGCCAAAAGGCCGCGCAAGCAGCCGTCAATCTGCGTGACCATGGGCGCATCGCCCGCATACCCAATCACATCACCGGCACTCACGATGTCACCGATCGCGCGGTCGGACCTAAACACGCCGGCGGCGGGGCTGTGGATAACGCGCTCCTTGCCATAGCCGGCGATGACACCCGGCACGCCCGTATTGGGCTGGGGCGAGCCCTGGGTGATGACGCGGCCGAGGAAATGACCGCGCATGGTCTCGACCACGGCATCACAATCGACCGGCGCGGTAAAGCCCGGCCCCACGGCGATGACGACAGGCGCCATATCGCGCGTGGTGCCCAAGTTGCGCTTAGCCAGGATCGCGTCGACCACAGCAGCGGGCTTAAGTTCGCCGAGCATCTTGGCCTGGGGATCCACCACAACGGCGACATCTCCGGCCTGGGTAATTGCAAGCGCCTCTGCCGGCGTCTGCGCCAAGCGAGCGCGAATGCCCTCAACCTGAACCTCGCCCAGGCGAATGGCCTCACAAAAACTGATCGTGCGACGGATACACGTGGGAACCGCGATATCGGCCATGACAACCGACACGCCGGCGCGCACCAAACGGGCGGCGACGCCCGTGGCGATATCGCCGGCGCCGCGAACATAAACGAGCATTTTCGGGGCACCTCCCTGTGCTACGGTTTGAGCAGAGCAAAAGCGGTTCGACCGCTACTCTGATGATTATTTATTATCACAGTATTATACGGCGGTGAACAGATGGAAACGACGAGCGGAAACCTTGCCTCCGCGCTCAAGCTCGAGCCGGGCATCACCGCAATTATCGGCAGCGGTGGCAAGTCGACCTTGCTCAAGGCGCTCGGCCTTGAGCTTATGCGCGCGGGCGGCCGCGTGCTCCTCTGCACCACCACGCATATGTTTCCCGTCGCCGGCGTGCCATGGGACGGGTCGAGTCGTCGCCTGGACGCCGCACCTTGGAAGCCGGGCGCCTCACATGTCCCCGGTTGCACCTGCGAGGCCTGCACGGGCCTTGCGCGGGGAAGCATCTGCCAAGCAGGTGTCTTGGACCCCGAGACGGGCAAGCTCTCTGCCCCCGCCGAGCCGCTCGGCGAGCTAGCACAGCGCTTTAACTACGTCTTGGCCGAGGCGGACGGCAGCAAGCGGCTCCCGCTCAAGGCCCACGCCGCCTGGGAGCCGGTGATTCCCTCTGGCACGGCCAACATCGTCTGGATCGTTGGCGCCTCGGGGCTCGGCAAGCCCATCAACGAAGCCGTCCACCGCCCCGAGCTCTTTTGCGAGCGTTGCGGCTGCGAGCTCACCGATACCGCCACGCCCGAGCACGTCGCCCAGGTGCTCAATGCCGAGATGCAGGCGCTGAGGCTCGACGCCGCGCACGTCATACTCAACCAAGTCGACACGCTCAGCGACCCGGCTATGGCCGCCCGCTTCGAAGCAGCCCTCGGCCGCCCCGTCGTCGCCACCAGCCTCCAGGGGTAGCTAATTTGGGACGGGGCTCTTTTAGCTACCCCATGTTGAGAGAAAAATCATCAGGTAGGCAGGGTAGCTAAAAGAGCCCCGTCCCAAATTAGCTACCCTGGCGGCACCCCCTGCTAGCGGGGCACGTAGCGACCGGGCTGGGCTCCGGTGGGCTCGCCATCGCGCGCCACCAGCACGCCGTTGACGTAAACGGCCTTGGCGCGACCATGCGCCTCAAAGCCCTCGAGCGGCGTGTAGTCCACAGCCTGATGCTGCGTCGCCGCGTGAATGGTCCAGCGCGCCTGGGGATCCCACACGCACACGTCGGCATCGGAGCCCTCGGCAAGACAGCCCTTGCGCGGGTACATGCCAAACACGCGCGCCGGGTTCTCGCTCATCAGGCGGCAGAGGTCCTCGGGGCCCAGCTGCCCCTCAAAGCTCGTAGCAATCGCGACAGGACGATGCTCCACGCCGGGCCCGCCGTTGGGAATCGCGCGGAAGTCGTCGCGCCCGCGGTCCTTTTGCCCGTGCAGATTAAAGCTGCAGTGGTCGGTGGCGATAGTATCGATCTCGCCGGCCACAAGTGCCTCGCGCAGAGCCGCACGGTCGCCGGCATGGCGCAGTGGCGGACTCATCACATACTTGGCACCCGCAAAGCCGTCCTCTCCCTGCTCCAGATAGCAGGTGTCGTCGAGCATCAGATACTGAGGACAGGTCTCGACATAGATGTTCTTCTGCCCGCGCGCCTTGGCAGCGCGAATGGCCTCGAGCCCCAGCTTGGTCGAAAGATGCACCACGTTGACCGGAGCGTCCCCTGCCAAGTGCGCCAGATACAGCAGACGGCTCACGGCCTCGGCCTCGCACACGTCCGGCCGGCTGAGCGCATGCCCCTCGGGCCCATGAATCCCCTGCTCGTACACGCGCTTCTGCAGTTCATTCACCAACGTGCCGTTCTCGCAATGCACGCACAGGATACCGCCCACGCGCTTGAGCTCCTCGAGCACCTCGAGCGTCTCGGCATCGTCCAAGCGCAGGTGGTCGTAGGCAAAGTAGGTCTTGAACGACGATACACCCGCCTCGCGCATGGCCGAAAGGTCGGCGCGATTGCGCTCATTCCACTCGGCGAGTGCCATATGAAAAGCGTAGTTTGCCGTGCAGGTGCCGTCGGCGCGGCGATGCCACTCGGCAAAGGCATCGGGCATGGTCACGCCGCGATCGGCCGTCGCGTAGTCCACGATGGTCGTCGTACCGCCGCAGGCAGCCGCGCGCGTACCGGTCTCAAAGCTATCGGCCGTCCAATCCATGCCAGTCCAGCACTGCATGTGCGTGTGGCCGTCGATAAAGCCGGGGAACACCCAGCAGTCGGTGGCGTCCTGGACGGTATCGCCCTCGGCCGGCTCGATTGATGCGGCAATCCGCACAATCTTGTCGCCCTCCATGGCAAGATCGGCGCGGCGAAGCCCCTGGGGCGTCACGAGCGCGCCGTTTTTGATGATGATCATGTTGCTCCTTATTGATTCATACAGTTGGCCACGCGATCAAAATACGAGCAGGCCGCGATATGCTCCGTTATGCGTCGCTGTCCCTTGGCAGTATCGACGTCCCACAGCTCGTAGGCACGCGCCTCGACCAGCACCACGTCGGTGCGGTCCTTGAGGATCGAACCGCCGCCGTCCTTGCCCTCAAGACACATAAGCGCATCGAACAGTTCCGTCGGAAAGAGCACCGGGCTCGAAGGCTCACCGTTGCACGCAAGACGTACCGGGTGCTTGCGGCCGTGCTCGTCAAACGCGCGAACCATGGCCTCAAAAGAATCCGCGCTCACAAGCGGCTGGTCGCCCGGCAAAAAGAGGCAACCTTTCCAGTTGTGATCGACTCCCCACGAAAGGCCCGCACGGACGCTTTCGCTGCGCAGCTCACCCTCGTGCAGCGCGCACGGGCAATGCTTGTCCTCGCAAATCTGAGCAACCTCGGACCAACGCGTCGAAACCACAACGTCAAAGCCCCGGGGAACCGAATCGATGGTCCGGGCAATCAGCGGCTCGCCATAGATATCGGCAAGCATCTTGTTAGAGCCAAACCGCTTGCCCTCGCCCGAAGCCATAATGACGCAACCAAGTTTCATCTTCGCAAACCTCCCCTGGTTGCCTTGGACAACATAGTTGCTATACCCACCATACCAAGCTCGCACTCCGTCGGAACAGGCGCACGCTCGTTTTTCCAGCGAGCGCCCCTCGGCTCTCTGTAACACAAAGGAGGGCATCCCGCAGCGCAGGACACCCTCCTCTACATCAGTACGATATGCCTACTCGGCGTTGTCAGTAAACGTGGTACCGGTCTTGCCGGCAAGGCCATCGCGCGCCTTCTCGAGCAGCGTGATGAGCGCCGTGCGGCCCGGCTTGCTCTCGGCAAACGTCGAGGCGGCCTGAACCTTGGGCAGCATGGAGCCGCGACCGAACTCGTTGGCCTCGGACAGACGCTTAACGTCGGCAGCGGTCAGCGTGTCGAGCCACTGCTCGTGGTCGGTGCCAAAGCCAATGGCAACCTTCTCCACAGCCGTCAGGATGATCAGGGCATCGGCGTCGAGCTGCTCAGCGAGCTTCTCGGCCGCAAAGTCCTTATCGATGACGGCGGCAGCGCCCTTAAGGTGGTTGCCCTGGGACTTGGTGACGGGAATGCCGCCACCGCCGCAGGAGATCACCACATGGTTGGACTCGACGAGCGACTTGATGGTGTCGAGCTCGACGATGTTCACGGGCTTGGGCGAGGCAACCACGCGACGGAAGCCCTGCTTCTCGTCGTGGATGAACTGATAGCCGCGGTCGGCCTCCAGCTCCTTGGCCTCGGCCTCGCTCATCCACGGACCGATCGGCTTGACCGGGTCGGCAAAGGCCGGGTCGTCCGCCGCAACCTCGACCTGGGTGAGCACGGTGGCGACACCCTTGTCGATATTGCGGTCGAGCATTTCCTCGCGCAAGGCGTTTTGCAGGTCATAGCCAATGTAGCCCTGGCTCATGGCGCCGCAAACGGACAACGGGCAGGGAATGTACTTCTGAGGGTTAGAGCGCGTGAGCTCGGCCATCGCATTGGCGATCATGCCCACCTGGGGGCCGTTGCCATGTACGACGACGACCTCGTTGCCCTCCTCGATCAGGTCGACAATGGCCTTGGAAGTCGTCTTGACGGCCTCCATCTGTTCGGGAAGGTTGGCGCCGAGGGCGTTTCCGCCCAAGGCGACAACAATACGCTTAGCCATTTCTCAGCCCAGCTTTAGGCCTGGAACCAACGGGCGGTGTTTCGCTCGTCGAGGGCCTTGAGGGTGGCGGCGGGATCGGCAACCTTCTGCAGGAACATCATGGCAGCAATGGCATACGGCTTGTAGCTGGCCTCCTTGTACATGCCCACGCGGTGCATGTCGAAGACGTCGGCGTTGACCTCGCCGTGCTCGCAGGAGACACCGGAGATGTCGGCGGGCAGCGGGTGCATAAAGATGGTGTCCTGGCCGTTGGCAGTCTTCTCCATGAGCTCGGTCGTGGAGCACCAATCCTGGTGCGTGGCGTTCTGGGCAAGCAGCTCCTTCTCGAGCGCTGCGATGCCGGCGTCGTCGCCCTCGGCGTACAGGTTGGTGCGCTTCTCCATGGCGGCAAACGGAGCCCAGCTCTTGGGAATCACGATGTCGGCACCCTCGAAGGCCTCGGCCATGGTGTTGACCTGCTTAAAGGTGGTGCCGGACTCGGCGGCATAGCCGCGGGCGCGCTCGACGACCTCGGGCATGAGGTCGTAGCCCTCGGGGTGAGCCAGGGTGACGTCCATGCCAAAGCGGGGCAGCAGGCTGATCAGCGACTGCGGGCAGGACAGCGGCTTGCCGTAAGAGGGCGAATAGGCCCAAGTGACGGCAACCTTCTTGCCCTTGAGGTTCTCGAGACCGCCAAACTCGTTGATGAGGTAGAGCATGTCGGCAGAGGACTGCGTGGGGTGGTCAGAATCGGACTGCAGGGAGATGAGCGTGGGACGGTGATCCAGAACGCCGTCCTCGTAGGCCTGCTGCACGGACTCGGAGACCTCGGCCATGTAGGCGTCGCCCTTGCCGATGTACATGTCGTCGCGGATGCCGATGACATCGGCCATGAAGGAGATCATGGTAGCGGTCTCGCGGACGGTCTCGCCGTGGGCGATCTGGGACTTCTTCTCGTCAAGGTCCTGCAGCTCAAGGCCAAGCAGGTTGGCGGCCTTAGAGAAGGAGAAGCGTGTACGGGTGGAGTTGTCGCGGAACAGCGAGACAGCAAGACCGGAGTCGAAGATCTTAGACGAAACGTTGTTCTCACGCAGCTCGCGCAGGGCGTCGGCGACGATGTAGAGAGCCTTGAGCTCATCGGTGGTCTTGTCCCAGGTGTGCAGGAAGTCGCTGCCGTACATACCCTTAAAATCGAGGCCGTTCAGCTGCTCGACGAGCTCGGTAAACTTAGCGTCCATGTAAATATCCTTTCTAAAGGTGAAGCGATCGCAATGAGTAGATGTGCTCCGGCATGCGCGTGTGGCTAGAACATGCAGAGCACCATGACGAGGACCCGCCACCGTTGAGGAAGCATGGGAGATAACGACCGCGGGCCCCAAGTCAACAGGGGGTGCCGGGGACACGAGCGGCCCCCGGCTCAACAAAATCGAGGAATGGGACTAATCGATCTTGTTGTTGGTCAGACCGGCGCGGAACACGGTGGCGTCGCCATCGGCCTGGCTCGGATCGTAGAGGTTCAGGGCAGCAACGTACATGGCGGCAGCGGTGACCAGGTCGTCCTTGTAGGTGACCTCGTTGGGAGCGTGAGCCTGAGACTCGGCACCCGGGCCAAAGCCCACGCAGGGGATGCCGTAACGGCCCTGGATGGAGACGCAGTTCGTGGAGAAGGTCCACTTGTCGCACAGCGGGCGACCGGTGCGCTTGTCCATGCTGGGCTCGCAGCCGATACGCTCGTCACCAAACATGGCCTTGTGGGCGTCGACGAGGGCCTTGACGTGCGGAGCGGTCTCCTTGTTGATCCACGTGGGGAAATAAGCCTCGGTCTCGTAGACCTCGCCGGTCCAGGACGGACGGTCGTACATGTACATGGAGACCTTCACGTCGTCGCCGTACTTCTTGGCGGCCGGCAGGTTGCGGATCTCGTCCAGGCAGGACTCCCAGGTCTCACCGGCGGTCATGCGACGGTCGATGGAGATGGCGCAGGAGTCGGCCACGGCGCAGCGGCTGGGGCTGGTGTAGAAAATCTGGCTGACGGTGCAGGTGCCGCGGCCCAGGAAGCGAGCATCCTCGTAGTGCTCGGGGTTGTACTTGGGGTCGAGCATCTTGACGAGACCCTTGATGTCGGTCGACTCGTCGCAGCCGTTGTTGTTGAGGGCACGGACGTCGGCGATGATGTCGGCCATCTTGTAGATGGCGTTGTCGCCGCGGTCGGGAGCGGAGCCGTGGCAGGAAGTGCCGTGAACGTCGACGCGGATCTCCATGCGGCCGCGGTGACCGCGATAGATGCCGCCGTCGGTGGGCTCGGTGGAAATGACGAACTCGGGCTTAATGCCGTCCTTGTTGTAGATGTACTGCCAGCACATGCCATCGCAGTCCTCTTCCTGGACGGTACCGACGACCATGATCTTATAGCCCTCGGGGATAAGGCCCATGTCCTTCATCATCTTGGCAGCGTAGGTAGCAGAAGCCATGCCACCCTCCTGGTCGGAGCCGCCGCGACCGTAGATGATCTCGTCGGTCTCGTAGCCCTCATAGGGATCGGCGTCCCAGTTCTCGATGTTGCCGATGCCGACGGTGTCGATGTGGGAGTCGATGGCGATGATCTTGTCGCCCTCGCCCATAAAGCCCATAACGTTGCCCAGGCCGTCGACCCTGACCTCGTCATAGCCGAGGTTCTCCATCTCGGCCTTGATGCAGGCGACAACCTCGCCCTCCTCGCAAGACTCAGAGGGATGGGAGATCATAGCGCGCAGGAAACGCGTCATATCAGCACGGTGGGACTCAGCAGCAGCCTTGATAGCGTCGAAATCGAGTTCTTTAGCCATAACAGTCAACCTTTCTACAAGGGTTTACCTACAGGTAGATATTTCAGATAGATCACTTGTGCCAAGCAGCGTGAGGTCGAGTACCCGGCAAGCAAGTCAACGAAGGGTGGCGGAGCATATGTTTGCTCCGTCGCGAGTTCCGCACGCAAAGGAAAGCACTTAATGTGCTTTCCGTCTTGCGCAGGACTGTTCGAGCAGCGGAGTAAACATATGCTCCGCCACCCGGACAGGTCGTCCTGCTAGCAGGTGGGGTACTCGCCCTCCCAGACGATGCGACGGTACTGATCCGGATCCGTGTCGCCCTCGGTGGAGAAGCAGAGCACGGAGCTCGTCTTGTCCAGGCCGATGAGCTCCTTGAGCTCGGCGTACTCGGGGTCGAGCATGATGGTCTCGACCAGGCCGGTGGTCACAGCGCCGGACTCGCCGGAGATAACGCGCGGGTCGCCCTTCTCGGGAGCGCCCAGGGTGCGCATGCCGCGAGCGGTAACCCAGTCGGGGCAGGACACGAAGGCGGTGGCGTGGTTGCGCAGGATATCCCAGCCCAGGATGTTGGGCTCGCCGCAGCACAGGCCGGCCATGATGGAGGGCATGTCGCCGTCCACGATGCGCGGGTCGCCGTCGCCGGCGGCAGCGCCCTTGTACAGGCAGGCGGCAGGCGCGCACTCGACCACGACGAATGTGGGCGGGTTATCGGGATACAGGTTGGTGAAGTAGCCCACCACGGCGCCGGCCAGCGAGCCTACGCCAGCCTGGACAAAGACGTGCGTCGGGCGGTTGATGGCCATCTCGCGCAGCTGCTCGGCAGCCTCGGAAGCCATGGTGCCGTAGCCCTCCATAATCCAGGACGGGATCTTCTCGTAGCCCTCCCAGGCGGTGTCCTGGACGATGACGCCGCGCTCGCAGGCGTCGGCCTCGGCGGCGGCCATGCGCACGCACTCGTCGTAGTTGACCTCTTCGATGGTCACCGTGGCGCCCTCGGCGGCGATGTTATCAAAGCGGGGCTTGGTGGAACCCTTGGGCATGTGCACAACAGCCTTCTGGCCCAACTTGTTGGCAGCCCAAGCCACGCCGCGGCCATGGTTGCCGTCGGTGGCGGTAAAGAAGGTGGCCTGGCCAAAGTCCTTGGCAAGCTGATCGGAGGTCAGGTAATCGAAAGTGCACTCGGCAACGTCCTTGCCGGTCTCGTCGGCAATGTAGTTGGCCATGGCAAACGAACCACCCAGGACCTTAAAAGCATTAAGGCCAAAGCGATAGCTCTCGTCCTTGACGCACAGATTGGACAGGCCCAGGCGCGCGGCCTGGCCGTCCAGGCGGGCAAGCGGAGTGACGGTGTACTGGGGGAACGACTGGTGGAAGGCGCGGGCCTTCTTCACGTGGTCGAGGCTCATGATTCCCATGTGCTTGTCATCGCTCTTGGGCATCGTGTTGCCCGCCCACTGGATCTTATCGGCCATACGGTGAACTCCTTAAGTCCTCTCTTGCCGGCCCCCGCATACGCGTTTCAGCCCATTCCCATTCATGCGACTGAACTTTTATGTGGATGCCAAACAAAAAGTTTGTTAGCAATGTTCTATCATACTTTTTGATTGGTAAACCTAACAAATTGTTTGTTGCCGTAATCGGTACCTTTTCCCCGACGAACGGTCACATAACGCAGCGGCACTTTCGTTATTTGCGAACAAGTGGGGTTTATGGCAAAGTGTGCCCAAACTAATTTTTAGGAAGGCACCCATGACCCCCGCACAGATTGAGTTTTATAAGCGCCTTGCACACGGCCTAGCGCTCCAGTTTGGCCCCAACTGCGAAGTCGTCGTCCACGACCTGGAGACCGAGGACGTGGATCACTCCATCGTGGTGATCGAAAACGGCCATGTAAGCGGGCGCAAACTGGGCGACGGTCCCAGCCATATTGTGTTTGAGTCCATGCACGAGGACACCACCGACGTGCACGACCGCGAACCATACCTCACCAAAACCGCCGATGGCAAGCTGCTTAAGTCCTCGACCATCTTTATCCGCAACGACGAGGGCAAGCCTGTCGGCATTTTGGGCATTAACTTTGACATTACGCTCATGAAAGCTTTTGAGCGCTCACTCGATGCCTTTACCGGCACCGACGGCACGGGCTACACCGAGCCCGAGCCCATTACCAAAACCATCGGCGACTTGCTCGAAGATCTGCTGCGCGAGTGCGAGCAATACGTGGGCAAGCCCGCAGCCCTTATGACCAAAGATGAGCGCATTCGCGCCATTGGCTACCTCGATCGTCGCGGCGCCTTCCTCATTTCCAAGTCGAGCGAGCGTGCCTGCGAGTTCTTTGGCATCTCTAAGTACAGCTTCTATAGCTACCTCAACGAGGCAAAGGCTGCCGCCGGCGACAAGTAGGCAACTCGGCCAGATCACCCCTCCCCTTTTGGGTGTGAGTTCCAAAATGCACGAATCCAAGACTCGGCCGCAAGGCAAGTTCCATATAATCGAAGGACGAGACAGTTCGAAAGGATGGAACAAGATGGGGTCGAGCAACGCATCGCGCAACGACCACGGAGGCTTCGCTTCTGCCGCCAGGCATGCGAAACGCGCGTTTGACGAGGGCGAAGACGATCTGTTTGCGTTGAGCCTCGACGACGTGATGAGCGACCGCCCCGGGACCGCCGACGAGCCCATGAGCGGCAAAACCCATTCGGCAGGCGATCCTTCCGAGACGGCATCGTTTATCGCCGCGGCGCAGCATCTTGCGCCCGAACCGCCCGTTGCAGATCTCGACGACTTTGCGACCCGTCAGTTTGCCTTCGATTCCTGGGCTGATGCCGATCTGGACGAAACATCTGCCGGCGCGCCGACGCTCGGCGAGCCGGTAAATCCGCTTGTCGCCGCGTCCGCTTCCGAATACGAGCCGGACGACCATGCGCAAGCTATACCCACATCCTCATACACCGATAGCCACACTGATAACGACGATTATTATGGCGACTACTACGCCGCAGAAGAGGCGCCGCGCTTTTTGGATTTCAATCCAGTAGCAAAGATTGTCTTTATAGCGATTGTCGTGGTGCTACTTGGCGTCATTGCGTTTGAGGGATTCCAGCTGTTCCTCAGCCCCGTCGAGTCCGAATCGGCAACGCAGCAAAAAGAGGACGAGAGCAACGACTACCTCGACGTCAACAACCTCAAGGGCGACCCCAACGACGGGGACGAGTAGCGAGGGCTGAGGGCGACCACATAGTCAGCGGTGCGCTACGGCTCCAAGAGCCCTGCCATAAAGATGGGCAGATACAGCACGTCACCATCGCGATGCAAATTACATTCCGCAAGTACCAGGGCGCGATCGATTCCGTAGCCCTTCGTTGCCAGTGCGTTGTCGAGTGCCGCGTGGGACTTAAAGCTCTTGCCCGATTTGACCTCGATGGCAAGAACCTCGCCATCGAGCGTCTCCTCAACAAAATCGAGCTCGCCAACCTTTTTGGACGTAAAGTAGCGCAATCTGAATCCGTGGGCTTTGAGCTCTTGCGCGACAAAGCCCTCAAACGCCGCCCCCATATTCATGCCAAAGGGGCCTTCTGCCTCTCCATCAAAAACCCCTTGGGCAACCTTCTTGGAATACGACGACATGAGCATTCCGGTGTCCAAGTAAAACAGCTTAAACAGATTTCGCTGCTCCCCCAATAAAAGGGGTGCCACGGGCGCCGTTACGTTATACACGGGAAGCGCAACGCCCGCCTCCGAGAGCCAAAGAAAATGGTCTGTCACCTGCGAAAAACGTTTGACACCGTTAATCGACGACAGCTTGAATCGCTTGTTTTTGGAGCCAGCCTCGCTGGGAATCAAATCGTAGATATCGCGAATAACCAGGCGCAGCTCGGGCGGAGCGTACTTTGCGATGTCATCGCGATACAGGGCGTGAAGATCGCGGTGGATGTTTCGAACCTCGTCGACATTGCGCGTCGCCAAGAAGGAATTGACCGCGTCGGGCATGCCTCCCACCACCACATACTGATGGAACAGATCGAGCAAGCGGTCATACAGGTAGCTGGGGAGCTCCTCCTCATCCTTTAGACAGCCCCTGAGCATGTCAAAAACGCTGGCACCAACGCCATTTGCCCAGCAAAACTCCTCAAAGTCGAGCGGGTACATCTGGACCTGCTCGACATAGCCCACCGGCAGGGAATCGATGCCCTCGAGCTCAACGCCAAGGAGCGAACCGGTAAGGATGTATCGAAAGTCGCCGCGCTGGACCAGGTATTTGATAAACGTCACCACGTTGGGACATCGCTGCACCTCGTCGATAACCACGACGGTCTTGTTCGCAACCATCGGCTGCGTCGCAGCGATAGACATGCGCATAAGCAGGTCATCCGCACTTTTCGCCGCCAAAAACGAATCGCGCACGGATGCGTCGGCGATAAGGTCGAACGTCACGACATTTTCGAACGATTCGTTTGCAAAGACGTTGACCAGATATGACTTTCCTACCTGTCGGGCGCCCTTGACCAAAAGAGCCTTGTTAGGCGACGAGGCAAGCCAAGATTCAAACTGTGCTTTCGCTTTTCTCTGCAGCATAAGCGCACCCCTTATTACGTGCTGTTTTAGCACTAGGATACACTTTTCCGTAGTTGAATGACGGTCGAATCGACACTTTTCCGTAATTTGGGCGGCTCGAATTTGACACTTTTCCGTACTATTATAAGGCTGATTTCGACACTTTTCCGAATGTTGGCCGAATAATTGCCGCGCAATCAAGCGCCGTCTGCACATCATTTCGCAGGCGGCGCTTGATTTGTGTCCGCGTGCGCTGATAGACTCCATAGTGCCCGCAAGGAGCGGGCGTGTTTTATCCAGAGTCGGGGTAGAGAGTTGGCTCCACGATCCCGACGCCAACCGGCCAAGAGGCACGGTGGCCCTGCCAACATCGATGAAAGGAGTCCGTATGGACAATTTCTCCGTGCGCAGCGAGCGCAATTTCCACAACCTGGCAGCCAAGCCAAAACGAATGCATCTTCTGGACAAGCCGAGCGGCTATGCCTCGGCCATGGTCAAGAGCAGTCTCTCCCACCAGATGCGCTTTACGGTGCAGGTACTCGAGGAAGAGCTCTGCGCCGCTGGCGACCCGCACGTGCTGCAGATCAAGCTGCTCGGAGACGACTCGCGCGAGCCGTCGAGTTGGAAGCTGCTTGCAGACGGCACGTGCGTCGCGGACGGATCTGGCACCTTTGCACGCGAGTGCTTCTGCGAGGGAGCCGAAGTGTTTTTGGACCTGTGTCGCGATGCCGTGCGCGCGGCCGAACTGCACCAGTGGAGCCAGAGGGAGTACGAGCTGCTGAGTGCCGCGCGCGGGATCGCGGGGGTGTAGGCGAACTCGCGTACCGTTAAATCTGCAAAGCACTAAACGCGCCCACTCGACTCCCCGCCCCACATCCAGGTGGCTAAGAAACAAGCTGGAGATTAAGGCGGCAATCGAATACCCAATAACAAGGGGGCGTTGAAGATGGTTCTTCAGCGCCCCCTCAATACTTACGAGCGATATGTCGTCTTTACGTTGTAGAAGAAGTCAGGTTCCCAAATGGCTTCGAAGTGCTTCTCGGCACAATTGATCTTACCCTGCTCGGTCGGGCGCGTATGGATATCGTTGTTTCCGCCGCCCTTAGTCTCGGTAACAAAATACACGCGATGTTCGCCCTCGATCTCTTGCACGTAGGCCCAATCGGGGTTGTAGGCTCCTAACGGCGTATCGATCTTAAAGCTGCTCGGCAGCTTGGCAAACACCTTGATCTCCTCGGCCTGATCAAGTTCAACGGCAAACGGCTTCTCAACCGACGACGAGTCGTAGACAACGTAGTTGTATAGACTCTTGTGGTGCGCGGACTCCCAAGCGTTCTGGCCAACATAGGCCTTAAGATCACCAGGGTCCAAATCTTTCATCGTGTACCAATCTTCTTCGGGCAGCTTTGTGTACTTAATACCCTTGGCAATTGCTACGGCCTTAACCTTGTTCACCTTAGAAGCCACCTGGGCCAGGAACAGCGCGGGATTGAGAGCAAACTCGTCATAGCGACCACAGCCCTCCAAAATGCGCTTGATGGTAGCGCGGGTAAGACCGACGGCATCCTGCAGCTCCGCGATAGGATCGGGCAAGTCATACACTGCACGACCCGCCGTTCGCACGAGCGCGGTCGAGTGCGCCTCGGCATTCACGCCAGCGGTATCCACCGTTAGGTCTGCACGAGTGCTCAAAATTTCAGGTGCCTTTACCTCGGGCATCTTGGCAATCTCCTCGCACGCGTCCTCGACCAGCTTGTCGGAGTCCACATCGACCTCAAAGCGTGTGCGTTTGCGAATGCGCTCCCAAAGCTCCTGGAAAGCAGGGTTGGCAGTCACATCCTTGCAGAGCTTAACCTCAACCTCCTTGGCCTTGTCGCGAATCTGCAGCTTCTGAGCCTTCTTGAGGATAATGCGCTCAACCTCGGTCTTAACGTTTTCCAGACCCTCGGGAACAGGGACACTACCCTGCTCGGCCGCCTGCTTGAGCTCGGGTGTAATCTTGCCCTTATCATCGATGAGCCCCTGGTCCTTAAACGAGTCGAAGACGGCCTTAGACTTCTGGAAGCCCAAGAGCTCCTCGGTTCCGTCCTCGCGTTCCACCACGACATTCGAGAAAGACTCAGCGGTGAGAATGCCAAACTTGTAGCCATCCTCCTCAAACTCAGACTGCAAGCCATTGGCAAACGAGTCATAGCTCTCGTTTGCGATGACAGTCAGTACGTTCACGCCTTCGTCATAGCAGCGCTCACCATTCTGATCTACGCACAAACGAAGACCGCGACCGATCTTTTGGCGCTTAGTCAGCTTGTCCTTGGTCTCCACCAGCGTGCAGATCTGGAACACGTTAGGGTTATCCCAGCCCTCCTTAAGGGCGGAGTGGCTCCAGATAAACTGGATACGTTTCTTTGCGCGCGTCTCGTCGTCATCGCCGTCCGCAGGGAAGGAAAGTAGCGTCTCCTTATCACGCATGATAGTCTCGAAGGTCGAGATGTCAGCAGCCGAGGACGCCGCGTCGGACGTATTCTTAAGATGCCCCTTGCCGTCCTGCGAGAAGTAGCCCGAATGCACCGCAGTAGCATCCGTATCCAATTTCACGCCAGCTTCGGCATAGCGCTTGCGCCACTTGGGCGAATTCACCGCTGCAGTATATTCCTCCTCGAACATCTGCGCATACTCGCCGTTTCGCACCGGGTCATACAGGCGGTACTTCTCAACCTTGTCGATAAAGAACAGCGAAAGTACCTTGATGCCGCGCGGGGCAAGCTCAAGCTGACGCTGCAGATGGTCCTCGATAGTGCTCTTTATTTGCGCACGCTTGATAGCTTCGGCAGCAACATCGCCAATGGCCTGACCGAGCTCAATACGCCCGCCGTTCTGGAACTCGACCCACTCGTCGCCAGCAGCAGCGGAGATGTTACTCACGATCCAGCCAGCCTCATAGTCGGCATTCTCGCCGCTCTTGTTAAACAGGTTGTCACCCGTCTTGACGTTTACCTTTTTGCGCTTCTGGGAACCATCCTTCTGGCGCACATCAATTGTCAGCTTGGCCGTAATGGGCGAGGCGATCTTTGTAGACTCAAGCCTCACGTACGAGCCGTTCAAATCCTCCTGAGAGAGCACCGAATCGACGGTGATGCCCTTGACCAGTCCGCGTTGAAAGGCGTCGACAGGCGTCAAGCGATAAACCTTGTTGTAGGCTTCCTTATGGGTTGCCGAGTAACGCAGCACAAACAGCGGATTCAAGCTTCGAATGGCCCTTTTGCGTTTAGCAGTAGAGTCAACGCTCTGCGGCTCGTCGATAATGACGATAGGATTGCACGAGCTTACGAGCTCGCGAGGGCTTTGACCGCCGATGAGCCTTTCGCTCGGACGGTGGAACAGGTTACGCTTATCCCGACCACCGGTGGGCCCGGCGATCTCATCGTCATCGAAGTCGTTATCTTTGTCGAAGGCACCGATATTAATGATCATCACTTGGATGGAGCTCGAGGTGGCAAAGCTACCCACCGGCCCCATGTCTTTGGAGTCATAGACGAAGCACTCGAGCGGTGCCTTGTCATAGAGCATGTCGAAGTGCTTCTTAGTGCTCTCGAAGCTCTTCTTAACGCCCTCGCGAATGGCAACGCTCGGCACCACGATAATGAACTTGGTCAGCCCATAGCGACGATTGAGCTCGTAGATGGTGCGAATATAGACATAGGTCTTGCCCGTGCCCGTTTCCATTTCGACAGTAAAATCGCGCAGATGTCCATCGGTAGCAACGCTCGACGGAGCGAGCGCGTTACCTTCTTGGATCACGTGCAGGTTACGCTCGAGCTGGGCCGCCGAAAGACGAAGTCCGTTGGCATGACCCACCTGAGCAACCTGTCCCTCCAGAATGCCGGTACCCATCTCCGCAACGAAGTCAGAGTCCATAAACTCCTGGCCTCGAAACAAATCACAGACGGCGTTGACGGCCTCGACCTGGTGCTCCTGATCAGCGGAATATTTTATTTCCAAAGCCATGCGTTACACCGTCCTCAGCTGTACCTCGTAACCGGCCCGTTCCTCCACACGCCTAAACGCCTGGACGGCATTGAGCTTGAGCGTATCGGTAAGGATCGAGTCGCGCATGAGCACACGGCGCGGCTCCATGTCGGCAATAGCATCGAGCGCTTCCATGGTAAGGCCGTCCGCCAGACAGCACACAAGCTCGCCACAAGCGACAGAATATACGGGATAGCCGGCAACTTCCTCCTTCTCGACGGGAAGCGTGAGTTCGAGTCCCCATTTGAGCATCATCTCAAAGACGATATCCATATCGGAACGGTCGGGCTTCACCACATCGAGCACAAGCTGCCCAGGCTGAGGCTTTTCGATGCCGGAATTGTCGAGCGAAAACACACGGAAACCGATGTCAGGCAGACGCTTGGACTCTTCGCCGAGCTTGGGCTGAGCGTTAGCCTCCTCAATCTCAGCTTTAATCTTGTCGCCTGCACGACGGATGCGCTCTTCACCAATTTCGGTCAACGTTAAATAACCCGCCCCTCTAGCTGCGGAGTTATCAGCTGTGGCTTCTGGCAATTGAACCAAGATATACTGCCTATTTCCGCCGTATTCGACGTTGATATTCATCAGTGCATGTGCGGTCGTCGCAGATCCTGAAAAAAAGTCAAGTACGATTGCCGAATCGTCGGCATAAGTAATCATCTTAAGCATACGCTCAATTAATTCGAGCGGTTTAGGAGTATCAAAGGAGGGCCCGCCCATGAGATCTTTAAGCTTGGATGTTGCAGAAGAGGTTAGTCCAGCATCATCCCACCAAGTCGTAAGGGTCTTCCTAGTCTCGATGGCCTTATATTGATAGTACTTCTGATAGAGACTATTCCCTCGCCTAACAACGAGACCCTCATCGTACTTGTCTTGCATTGTTTCTAGAGAGAAGCGCCAATAGCCTTCGACGCCGAGAAATTCATAGTGTGGATTTCCCTTTTTCGCCCCTCCTGGTCCATCGACGGGCACGAGGCGGTAGGGACCACGCCCATCGTTATCATCCTCACCAAAACCATCTAAACAAGGGTCATCACCAATTTCTTTTCGAACAGCCTCGAGCACCTCAATCGATTTTGCATAGAAGGCGACAGTATTGTGATTTGGCGAGATAATTTTGTCATTAGAAACCGATGCACGAGCCTTATGGCAGATGAGAGCGATGCGACACCTCTCACCAAAAATATCGTCCATTATTTTTGTCAGATTGGTTACTTCATTGTCATCTATAGAAACGAAGATAGCCCCGTCGTCACTCAGCAGCTCTCGCGCCAGTCTCAACCTGGGATACATCATCGAGCACCAGTCACTGTGATAGCGACCACTCGTATCAGCGTTGGACTGGCCGGCCAGCCCTGCCTGCTCTTTGTAATTCTCGATGGTGTCGCCAAACTTATCCTTGTAGACAAAGTCGTGACCCGTGTTATAAGGGGGATCGATATAGATCATCTTGACCTTGCCGTGATAGCCGCTCTGCAGCAGTTTCAGCACCTCAAGATTATCGCCTTCGATATAAATGTTGTCGGAGTCAAAGCTGCCGTCCTCGCCATCGCGGCCACGGCTCTTCTCAACGCAAGGGCGCAACGTGGCAGTGCTCGGCGTTTGCGACTGACGAATGGCGTCCATCTTGCCAGGCCAGGTAAAGGCGTAGCGCTCCCGGCCCTCGTCGACCTCGTCACCAAGCTCCAAGCGCAGCTTATCAAAGTCGATACCGCTCTCGGTAAATACCTCGGGCATCAACTCTTTGAGCTGCGCCAGGCGGTCTTCCACGAGGTCTTCGGACTCGAGGTTCATCTTCTCGATCTCAGCCATTGCAGATCTCCTTTATCTCGTCGGTCGTCTGACCGAGCTCCTTTTCCAGCTTTTTGAGGTCCATGCGTAGGTGCGCAGATTCATTCAGGGTCAATTCCCGATCGAGACGGCGTCGCTTGGTATCCTCAACTTGCGAAGCGAGCACATCTCTCCGCGCCACCAACCCCTCCAGACGCTCATAATCCTGTTCCGCGCACGTCGGAAAGAATCCTAGAGACGGAACCACGCGTGAAAGTCGCACTGCCCAGGCAATGCTGCGCAGATAGACCAGAAGATTCACCTGTGGCAATCGCTCAAACGCGAGTGCATCCAAAAACGGTGCATACCGTGTGTCACCAAGATCGAATGCCCCCGTTGACTCAACGTCATCAATCACCATGGCGCCCTGCTCAGCAAGGCTCTTACGCGTCGTTGCCAGCGAAATGCAAGCCTCGTCCTCGCCGCCAAACAGAATCACCGTTGGATTGGGAAAACACTTGTGGACGAGCCTTGCCACCTCGGCATAAGCCGCCCCACGAGACAGCTCGCATCGAAGGATGAGCACGCTTTGAATATCGTGTTCATCATCTTGAACAGGTGCGATGCGCGTCGTGGACTTTTGCACGGTGGCAAAGTGCATAAGCGCAGCTACACGATCGAGCACTTTCTGCTCGGTCTTTGTAAGCTGAGCTTGGCGCGTGAGCACCGTCTTGGGGATACGCCTGTCGCCCGCCAGAGCGGCATCGGGCAAACAGAACACGTCGTTCCAGTCAAAACCTCTCATCGCAACACCGCAAAACTGATCAGCGAGTAATCGTCGAAGCCAAGGCTCGTGCCCGTTCCCACTTCGCCCAGCGAGAACAGGCTCTCAATGCCCTTGTCCTGTTGCACGCCGCTAATGGTGGCAACCACTTTGTCCAAAAGCTCGGTGTAAGCGCCCATACGCTCGCCGTCGCGCGTCTCGCGGTTAAAGTCGCGACACAGCTCCGCAATTGGCTCAGATTCGCCCGCGCAACAGGCGCGCATCATATCGAGCGCATGCTTGGGCTGTGTATGTTTGGTCATCACATCGCCGTCGGCCGATACGTACACCACGTAATACGGGAAGGTAGGATTCGTGTCCTTGGGGTTCGCATTCTCATCGTTTTGCGCCAAACAGAACACCACGCCCGGCGCCACGGAATCACGCAGTTCATCGGGAATGCGCGCCACCGCATGCATACCAGCCGGCGAGTTTTCTAAAAGACCCGGGTGTTCCTTTTCGTAGCGCTGCAATTCAACACGAAAATCATCAAAGGCGAAGTCGGTGATCGAGATGCCGCCTGAAATATCCTCCAGATCCAGCACCTCGCTCTTGAGCTGCTGAAGTTGCTGGCGACGATACTTAAGGTCGTTCATCTCGCCCGTTGCTTTGGACTCCAGCACGTTCTCCTCGCCGGTGGCCGAGGCGTCGAGCAAGGCCATACGACCCTTTACGCGACTCTCGAGCTGAATGTACTCATCGAGCGCAATGTCGGGCCAAAAGTCCACCAACTGAATTTGCGTGTTGGTGGAGCCCAAACGGTCGATACGACCAAAGCGCTGGATAATGCGTACCGGATTCCAGTGAATGTCATAGTTGACGAGACAGTCGCAGTCCTGAAGATTTTGGCCCTCGGAGATGCAGTCCGTGGCAAATACAACATCGATTTCGCCTGCAGCGAGAGACGCCTCGGGCAGCTCCTTGGAGCGCGGACTAAAGTACGCCAGGATGTTCTCGAAGGTGGTTCGGCGCAACTTAAGCGAGTAAGTGCGATTTGCGCTTCCGGCAACCTCGGCACACTCAAGGCCGAGCTCGTTCTTAAGGCGAGGCGCCAGCTGATCAAACAGATAGTCCGCCGTATCCGCAAACGCCGTGAATACGAGTACTTTGCGGTTGCCGGGGTTGTAAGGGTTATTGACCTTATCGACTATGAACTTGTAGAGCTCATCCAACTTGGCATCGCGCTCAGGCGTTACGGCATTGGCATAGTCGAGTAAGCGGCGCAGCACGGTGATATCAAAGTCCAGATCGCTGCCCAGACGCAAGGCATCGACATCGCGCAGGTCGACGCGCACCTTGCCACCGCGCTCGATTTCCTCGGCATCATCGTCGTCCATGCCATCCTCGATGCCCGCCGCATCATAGCTTCCCGCTCCCATGGCCGCAGGGTCATCGAGCCGCACGCGAAGCTCCTCGCATCCCGCCAGGATGCGCGAGAGCGTGATTCGGAAACTGTTAACCGAAGATTCCATTCGCTTGAGCACGTTTACGCGCATAAGGTTGGCAACAGCACCTGTACGGTGGACCTGGCTCTCAAAGTCCTTGCCCCAGGTGTCGCCGTAACGATCCTCGTACTTACGACGCTTATCGCTGCGTACATAAGAAAGCAACTGATACTGCGCAAACGTGAGCTGAGCGATCATGTCATTGAGCTCAGCGATAGGAGGAAGCTCCCCCGCCAAATCGATTGGCGTGGTAATAGAGAGGGGCTTGCGACGCTGTGGGAACGTACCCGAAGCGGCGCCATAGTACTTAGAGATATGCTTGCGGCTGCGCGCGATGGTAAGCACGTCGAGCAGCTTAAAGTAATCGGCGTTGACGGCGTTGACGAAGCTCTCGGTGGTGCGCTCGGCATCGTCGAGCTTGCTCCACTCGTTGAAGCGCGCTTGTGCTGTACGGCACACCTGAGTAATCGACTCAATACCATCAGTATCCGCCAGATACGCATCATCGCCCTCGGTGATGAGCTCAATCTGGTTGCGCAGATCCAGCAGGCGATTGTTCACAGGCGTAGCCGAGAGCATCAGCACCTTGGTGCGCCGTCCGCTCTTAATCACATCCTCAATGAGGCGTGTGTAACGGTCTTTTTTCTCGGAATCCGTGCTCTTGTTACGGAAGTTATGGCTCTCATCGATCACCAGCAGGTCATAGTGGCCCCAGCGTAGATGCTCCAGGTCCACATCACCGCTCGTGCCCGTATAACGAGACAGATCGGTGTGATTGAGCACGGTATAGTTAAGACGATCGTCCGCCAACGGGTTGCGGTCGTCGTTGTCCTGCGTCCATAGCGTCCAGTTATCACGCAGGCGCTTAGGCGCCAGGACCAAAATGCGGTCGTTGCGCTCCTGGTAATACTTAATAACGGCGAGCGCCTCGTAAGTCTTACCCAGGCCAACGCTGTCCGCAATGATGCAGCCCTTGTACTTCTCGAGCTTTCGGATGGCGCCCACCACGGCGTCCTTTTGGAAGTCGTAGAGCTTGTTCCAGACAACGGACTCCTCAAACTTAAGGCCGGGCCTCAAATCGTTATCTTCGTCGGAAAGGTAATCGCGGAACAAGTGGTAAAGCGTAAGGAAATAAACGAACTCGGGCGGATTCTCACGATAGAGCGTGCCTACCTGCGCCGCCACCTCATCGGTAACATCGGCGACCATCGCAGGCTTATCCCAGACGGACTCAAACATCGCCTTTAGGCCGGCAGTTTCCGTCGCGCCCTCGTAGTGGCTTACGCCCATTACGGTGTTGGGGCGGCGCTCGTAACCAAGTCCTTCCTGGGTAAAGTCAGCGGCGGCACCCATGAAAGCATGGTCGTCGCCATTGGGGTTCTCGACTATATAGGTGCCTCCGGGCTGAATTGCCCCGTTCATCTTGGCAGATTGAAACTCGCACTTAGCGCGCACCCATTCGGCGCACTCGCGGGCAATGGCGCGTTGATTGAGATTGTTGCGCAGCGTGAGCTCGAGACCCAAACCGCCCACGCCACGCTCGCGCGAGCATTGCGATATGGCAAACTGGCGTGGGTCCTTATCGGTGGCCATGCGCTTAACGAACGTAGGTTCGCTAAAGAGAAAACGCACTGAGTCAAGCTTCTCCAGCTCTTCTTTGAGCTCAGAGAAAGCAAAGACCGTAAAGTAACTGCTGATGATTGAGAGCTTGGCGCCCTCATCGATGGATTTAGCGAGTGCGTCTCCCAGACGATTGCGTCCGACGTTATCGAGAAACTCCATCAGCACACCGTTCTTAAGACGGCGTGCCAAGCTATTTCATTATTGACCGAGAGGGGACGCCCGCTTCGGAGCGCCTCCCCCCGAAGTTTATCCGCAGGCATATCCACGAAGTACACTCCAGGTTTAATTGCTATTGGTTCAGGACGCAGGGCCCTTTGCTAAAACTTTATCCATTGTCTCCCAACTATAGAGGAGCGTCAGGACATTTTCGGCAAGCGGGTTATCTCTACGACCTCAATTATTTGTTGTGCAATTAATAGACACCGTTCATGTACTTCGTGAATGCTTCGTTATTTTGTGTACCACGCAGGTCGGGACGATGTCGACCTTGACCCTTGTTTGCTGTATTTGAACCTCACTTTATATTTTGCCTCGATGCCGAGGCGCTTTTCTTTAAACACCGGATCGTCAATGACCCATAGCGCACCGTGTTTGCTTCGCTTATCAATACAGGTGAGGCCCAGAGAGTTCAACTCAGCGAGCAAAGCATCCCCACAACTGTTTCCTTTATGCCATTTAAGTGCTTCTGATTGCAGCGTAAGCGCTTCTGATTGCAGCGCATGTGCAATGCTAGCCCGCTTACCCTTAGGGTACAAAATCCATCCGGAAAGACCAGTGTTCACGCCGGTGTCCCCAAAGTTGTAAACGCAACTGTAATCAAACGAAGAACAGATGTCCTTTATTGACGCCCGCATTGATAAGTCCCCAGGCACCCAAAAGACGTCCGCCTGCTCGGTTTCATAGAACCGATGCCCCGCCCGTTCGAGTGCGAGCAGAAGCATCTCCTGACGCGAATCCTCAGTTATTGTCTGTCCACGTTGTTCGTCCACCTGCTCGCACTGGCCGCTTGCGTCGTCATTCTCGATCACATCCGAGCAGCCAGCCGCAACAGCAAAGTCATCCGCCTTGGCATGCGCTTCCTTAGCGCCATCATCTTTCGATAGCATATCCGGCTCTCGCGGCGGCTCCTGTTCTTGAAGGGCGGCCGCGATGGCCGAATCTCGAGCAACCGTGGACTCGAGTGTGTTCTCGTCCACTTCGTCATCGAAATTGTCACGAACCGCCTCGAGCACTCGCTCGAGGAGTTCGCTGGTGTCACGGGCAACCGTGGGGAGCTGCTGGCCTGGCTTAATGTCGTAAATAGCGAGTTCGGCTACAACTCGATCCATCGTTGCATCCCGATCGCTGTAGAATTCACTACCTCGAATACGGATGAAATCCCATCCCACACGTTCCAGAATCGTCTGTCGCTCCATGTCCGCGATAATTTGCCCCTCGGTTGAATGCCAACGATCGCCGTCGCATTCGATAGCAACGTTGTGATGGTCGCTTTGCACGACAATATCAATGCGGTAGCTTCCGACTTCCTTTTGCTGCTCATATTGATAACCGCGCTTGGAAAGCTCAGCACACACCTGTAACTCAAAGTCGGACTCGGCTTTTTCTTGCGCCTCCTCAATCTGGGCGTCAAACGTATGCGGATCGAGCATGTACTCAATTAGCTGCCTACGCAGGTCGCCGCTCTTTAGATCACGAGCTGGATCAAGCGAATATACAAGCCACATCTGGTCTTTCGCGCGGCTTGCAGCAACGTTGTAACGCTTCTTGTATGCGTCATCCGAGCCCGTCCCCATAAAGCGCAAGGGAGTCTCGGATTCGTTGCTGTCAACCATGCTTAGAATCATGACATCGCGTTCATCGCCCTGGAAACCCGCAGCGTTGCCGCAAATAATCTCATGTTTTTCAAACTCAGCGGGATCCATCTCTTTAAGCAGTTCGTTTCGAATCAGGTCAGCCTGCTCTTCTCCCAGCAAGGACAAAACGCCAAATGTCTTGTTCTCATATTCTGGCTGCTCAAGACAGGCACGGATAATCGCAACTGCGGCTTTGGCCTCTTGCTGGTTAATCTTCGCCTTGCCCGAGCGCATGCCGCTTTTGACGCGAAAGGGAACCAACGCCGGCATCAATCCACCCGCATCGGCGTCTCTCAGCGCCTTGATTTTTCCACCGTACGATAGCCCATTGCTAAAGCCGATGATATCCGGCACGCACCTAAAGTGCTCGGTAAGCATGATGGGCGAAAAGCCCTGCTGGGCAATTTCGTAAAGCGAGTATCTTGCTCGATACAGATGGGCGTTGGGAATTCCCTTTCCCTCGATATATGAAGCAGCCAATCCTTCGGCAGTGGATTCCTTTGCACCGACAGAAAGAGGGCTTACTTGTTTGTCATCACCAACAACAATTACCTTTTTTGCAAGATATGTAATAGCCAGGGCGGTCATGTCGGCCTGGCTTGCCTCGTCGATGATTACGATATCAAACAGATTGTTGGCGGGGTCAAAAGAGTCAAGCGCTTGGCCAATCGGCATAATCCATGCCGGCACAGCCCGCTGACATTTCGCCATGAGAGCACGGGCCTTCGAGCGATGCCGCGATGCATTCTTGCCCGTTCCCTTGCCAATTCGCGCGACCGTCTGCTTCCAGCCGTTCAGCGCGACCTTGAGCTCTGTATTGCTCTCAAGGTCCTTGTGAATCTTGAGCCACGCCATCATGCCTGCCAATTTTGCCGTTATGTCACGATAGCGTTTGCCCAGCTCAGAAATTTCCTTCTGGGGATTGGAAGAGTTTGCACGATCGGCATACTCAACGATTGCCTGGCACTGCTTGTATTTCCATGCTCGTTCGATATCCCGCGGAACGCTCGTAGCCCCGTGAACGCCCTCGCGCTCACGAACGGCTTGTGCCCATCCCGGAGCAATTTGCGACAACTGATTCAGTTGCTCATGTCGGCGCTTAACTGCCGCCCTTATTTCGCACAGCCACTGTAGACGATTGTACTGATCGCGGTATGTTTGCACCAAGCCGAGTTCGGGGTCAACCGCTTCGCCGAAATCTCCAACAGGGCGAAGCTGCACAATGCAGTCACTCAATGCAGCGACGGTCTCACAGTGCTTGGCCGAAGCGTCTTCGATTCTCTTCAAAACGTCCTCTGCCCATGCCTTAATCGCCCTTATTTTTTTGAGTGCGACACACAACTTAAGGTAATCCGTGAGATCCGTTTCCAGTGCTTGCAAGGTTTTGGCCACGACCTCCTTTTCGGAAATCATGGAAGGGCAGTCAAAGAACGCTTCATGAGAGATACCGTTTGAGTCCAATGCGTCAAACAGCTTGTCAATGCACTCGGCTTTCCACGCAAGGGCCGCCTTAATACCCTCAACATATCGAAATGCCACGTGCTCGGGCTCACTGCTATCCAACTCTGCAAAGCAGCTCACGCCAACGGTTCCCATAAGCGCATCCCATTGAATGGCGCAAGCGTGTCGCTTGTCCATAAGCTCTATGTAATCCAGGATGGCATCGCAGTCCTCGGGCGAAGCCGCCTGTGCCCCGTTGACCGCCACACCATCGGGCAAGCTCTTGACCGAAGAAAGCAACTTTCGCAGGCCCGTTTTAGCTAGGTACTCTTTGTACCCGCTTACAAGCGCGCGCAGTTGTTGATAATCGCCGTTGTCACCAAGCGCAACCTGCCTCGGAAACCACTTGCTTCGATATGACGAAGCCTGCTGTTCAAGCAACTGAACCTCATCGCAGAGACGATACCAGATCGTTTTCTCGCCCTCGCCCCTCAAGGATCTCGCAGCGACCCCTCGCTGCCACTCCTCGCTCAGAGCTCCGTGCATTACGAGGTTCTTCACCGTGCCGAATGCTTCGGACTCATCGTCCAAAACGGGAAGAACAGCCGATCCAATCTCCACCGTTCCCCCATCGTCGCATAGTTCCCAACCGTGGCGACGAATCAGCTCGTCCGCCAAAGAACTGGCTTGGTTATATTTCTCAAACTCCTGTGCATAGACGTCTGGCTTGGGGAGCAAAGCCATCCAGTCGACATCCTGTAGACAGATCGCCTCTGCCTCATCTTCTGCAGAGGCAATGCCGTTGCTTTGGTAAAGCTCCTCGACAATCGAAATATCAAGCTGCGCTAACAGCTTCACCTGGCCGGGAATAATGTCGTCCAGCTCTTCCTTATTCTTCGCAACAAATTGCGCGGCATCATGCGGAGTGAGGGTTTCATTCCCCAGATCAAACTGTTTGTTCTCGGCCTCTCGTTCAACAAAGGCGGATTTGCGCGCCTTTGCAAGATCAACCAGTATCTCTTCTCGCTGACAAGATAATTCCTGCACGGATTTATTCAGTTCACTTATCGAATGCTCGCCGAGATGGTTGACGATTGCTTCTACCGAATCACGAGCGTCCTTGCCGTTAGATGCCAGCGAAGACACACAAAGGCTTCTGAGCTCAGGAGGCATCTTGTCGGCAAGAACCGTCAAAGCCTTTGAGGTATAGCTCGTTACAAGCACCCTTTTGCCTTGTGCCAAAAAGCTTCCCATCAGGTTTGCAATCGTATGGGTTTTACCGGTACCCGGAGGGCCCTGAACGAGAACGGCGTCATCTTGCTCGATTCGCTTGGCAATCTCTAACTGCGCACGGTTGGCAGGTTTCGCCAATAGAATCTCGTCGTCTTCTCCGTTTGCCTCCGCCAAGCGCCGAGAAACCGTAGACCCGTCCGATAAATCCTCAAGGACCGGAGTGGTTTCATCGTGCGTAAACTCGCCAAGAAGGCCGTTTAAGAACGCAGGGACGCGCTGAGTCTCATCAATCGTTTTTACAATTCTGCCGATAGCGCCCGCGGTTCCATCAGGGCGCTGCCTAAAGATTAAATAGAAACCGGGTCGAACGTCTATATCGGCTTCTTGGTCTCGCGCAGCATCAGCGCGGTCAAAATAACGAGACTTGGGCGATAGCTGATTCACGAGCAGTTTGGCTTCACGGGCAATTGCATCACGATCAAGCGGATGCACTTCTTCCTCGTCGAGCCTCTGTTCCGCCTCACTAATCTTGCTCATCGTCAGATTCTGAGACTGAGACAGCAGGTCCTTTTGAATCAACGTGTCGGAATCGACGTCTTCAACGGAAATGATTCCCTTTTCCGCATCGAGCTGAATCCTCATGTTCCGCGTAAAGACTGGGTGATCCACCCTCTTGTCTTCGGAAAGCCGAACGTTCATCGATGCGGCAACAACCTCGAGTTTATCGGGGTCGCTCTTGAGTTTTTCTTTCATTATAAACAGGCGCTCATACACCCCAGAGGCTTCTGTCGCCTTAGTTTGGTATGTGACCCATTTGTCTCGCTCGCCACCCCATTCCTCAAGCAGTTGAGCTCTAGCGGGATCGGACATAAATAGATCTTGAGGCGCTTCTTCATTTGCCTCCGCAAGCTCCTCGGGTGGAAACTTGAACCCTATCTGGTTCTTATAGCTTTCCCATCCGCTTGCAATCCACGGCGCGATCTCATCCGGAGGCTGCGGGCACGTTTTGAACTCCGGTTTAGCGACACTCAAAATCGGACCATCGTTATTAGCGGAATCGCGAAATCGCACCTCGATCCATCCGTTATCTGTTGGCAAGCTCTCCAAATCAATGCAGTCCGAAGCGTAATCGCTTACGTTGCGAACGATCTTCATCCTAATCTTGGAGAACTCTTCCAAGTATCCAAAAAGGGCCTCTGCCTTATCTACAACCGATAAGTTATTGAGATCAGAACCCATTTGACACCATCCGCGCAGTCATCTATCTCGGCCAGCACAATATGTTACTAGCTTACGCGGAAAACCTGGCGATATTGGCATTAAATCGACAAGCGTGCGTTTGCATGCCTAGTTATCAGTAGGGCCCTCTAACTCAACGGAATGCATCGCACGCATATGAATCGCTACAATCTCATATCAATATAAAATGAGCCCCGGTGACTTGAATCAGGGGTCATTCCCGGGGCCATTGACTTATAGCTTTTTCGCATGAGGACAATTTATCAAATGGGCTTCGGTTGCGAGGACCGACAACGCCCCTACCTCCCCTCTGCCTTCAGCTTCAGCAGCAGGTCGCCCAGCTCGGGGCACTTGCTGGAAAGGCGCGTCTCGGCTCGCTCGCCCATTCCCCACCGCTGGCGGACTTCCTGGGCGCGCGGGCTCACGTGGTAGTCCCCGTCCATCACCTGCTTGAGCAGCTTGGCGGTCACGCGCGCATCGGCTAGAGCGCTGTGGGCATGGCCCGTCGACTCGTCGAACTCGATGCCAAACCACATCGCCGCGTCACCCAACGAGACGCGCCCGTGGCTGCCCACGTCCATAATCGAGGTGTAAAACGCCTGCAGGTCGGCCCAGTCCGTAGGAAATGCGGAAAGGTCGATGCGCTTTGCCTGGCACTCGGTCAAAAGCTGTCGACGGTCCGTCCCGCTCCAGCAAACCACCTGGGCGGAGTAGCGACCGATCCAATCGCCGAGCCTTTTGATCACTATGTAGAGCGGATCGGCCATCGCGGTGTCCACGGCCGATATCCCTGTGAGCTCGCGGACGGGATACGCAACGCCTTCGGTAAATTCCGTCTGCACAAACTGCGAGAACTCGCCCATAACGTTGCCGTGGTAATCGATCTTAACGGCGCCGACCTCGATAATCTCGTTGCGCAACCCACGGCGCTGGCGTTGCTTTGGCACCGGCGCAAACTCAAAGTCCAGCACGATCTGTCGCGCAAAGTTCGTCGTATCGATAGCCGAGATACCCGGCGTCTTTTCAGCTGACACGGTTATGGCCTCTCTCCGTTGCCTGCCGCTTGCTACATAGGCGGCTACATTGCCGTAAGGATAGGCGCTCGTGCGGACATGAAAGCGCCCAGCGCGGCCACCCGGCACCCTTGCGTAAAGCTGCGTTTTGAGATGGCCAGATCGCTGTTATTATCGAACATATATTCGTATTTATGACTGCAGTTTGATAGACTGGTTATTGTTGACGGCAGTTCCATGTGCCGGGCAGCGCCCTCCATGCGACGGGAGGTGATGCCCATGACCGATCTGATTGATTTCGTGAAGCTCCTGACCTCTTTGGTCTCGCTCCTCACGGCGCTTATCGGACTTACCGAGGCACTCAAGCAGCGTACGAAGCAAAAGAAGAGGGGTCGACGCCGTTAAGGCATTGACCCCTTGAACTAAGTAACGGCGCTGCCCAGCTATCACCCTTGGGCTGCCGTCGACTTTATTCTACCCACGGTTGCCAGGTTTAACAAATGAATTTTCAGTAATGGAGCCTCGGGGCCCGCTCGCTCAACCACCTGGCCATCGGGTTAGCCGGATTCTGGGACATGCCTTCCGTCCCAGGCCTCTACCGGAAAAAGCGTCCCACCCTGAGGCTCGATTCCGGGACACGGTTTCCGTTTGAAGCCCCAATGGGAAAGCGTGTCCCGTTCCGAGAGCGGGACTGCGGACGATTTCTTGGACCGTTACGCGGCCCTTCCCAGCGCGGCGCGGAACTCGGCCGGCGTGCGGCCGCCGAGCGCATTGCTGCGCCTCTCCGTATTGTATCGGCCGATCCAGCCCCCGAGCTCCTCGATGAAGCGGGCAGGGGTCCAGCCCGACCAGTCCCTGCCGTGCCAGAACTCCCTCTTGAGCAGGCCTGTTAGCGCTAATCTAAAATTGACCACTTTCGCAAACGCATCTCGCCGAATGCGCTAACGCGCTTTCGCCGACCCCGCTAACGCACTTTCACCAACTGCGCTAACGGAACTATGCTCCGATCGGGTATCCGACCCGGGAGGAGCGGGATATGGAGCGAAACGTAATGGGAGAGCTGAACGTCTACAGGGGGTCCGGCGCGAAGCCGAACTTCAGCGAGATCGCGAGGAGGCACGGCATGGACCGGCACACGGTCGCCAAGTACTGGCGGGAGGGCGAGTCCGCCGCCGACGGCAGGTCCGCGAGGGGCAGCGCCTTCGACCCGCTCGAGGAGGTGATCCGCTCGAAGGCCCAGCTGCCCGGGATGACCAAGATGGCCGTCTACGCGTTCCTGCGCGAGGGCCGCGGGGAGGGGCTGCCCGGGTACGGCGCCTTCACCGCCTGGTGCCGGGCCCGCGACGTGCCCTTCGGGGGCGCGGGCGGCCGCGAGCCGCACCCGCGGTTCGAGACGCCCCCGGGCAGGCAGCTGCAGTTCGACTGGAAGGAGGGCATG